>CAZVWZ010000172.1:0-2518 GCA_964631195.1 uncultured Desulfurococcaceae archaeon | reverse complement strand
ATAATACAATGGATAATGGTGGGCCCGCGGGGATTTGAACCCCGGACCTCCGCCTCGTCAGGGCGGCGTCCTAACCAGGCTAGACGACGGGCCCTCTACACTAATTTCACTAATAATGTATAGAGGTTTTATAAGTCTTATTTAGAATTTCTAGCCTCTATGCCTGGGTGTACATATTCTCTATAACTTATTGCCCTCGATCACTATATACTTAGAACTTGTACTAGGTGTTATATGGCCTTGTCTATTAAAGATATTCTTGAGACCGCTAGAAATATGGTTGGTGAAGAAAAGCGTTACGCTTTAGAGCTTAAGGAGCTTGCTAATAAGTTTAGACATCCAGTACTTCAAGCTCTTATTCTCGGTATAGCTCTTGATTCTGAAAAGCATAGTCTATTCTATAATTCTATTGTAAAGCTTTGGTCTGAAAGAACTCCAGTACTCACAGAAGAAGAGTTAAGGATCATTAGAAAAGGCATTAGAAAGCATATTGAGATGAAAAATAAAATGATTAGACTGACAAAAGAGCTTGCTAAAAAAGCAGCTGATCCAAGACTTAAAATGATCCTTATGGCGATATACTATGATGAATTAAAACATCATGGAGTATTAGTTGATCTATTGAAAAATGTTGCTGAAAGAGAAGTCTATACTGAGGAAGAACTATGGGATGCTGTATGGAAAGATAGTCCATGGCACGGAGCACCAAGAGGCTAGGCACTGACAATAATAAGTAATTGTCTGAGAAAAATAGTCAATATTCATTTTTACCTAAATCTTTCCTAATTATTTATATAAGGTTTAATATGTGATGAGGAATGTATAGAGTTATTAGTAGAGAATTCATTGGTAGAGGTAGGAAGGGTAGATATATTATTGAATATAGTATTCCATGGCCTTCTAAGGCAAAAAGAATCTACTTAATAGGAGTGTTCTCAGGATGGTTTCCAGGACATATAAGGCTTAGGAAAAGAGGTGACCGTGGATACGCTTATGTAAAACTATGGCCTGGAGTATACGCCTATGGGTTTATAGTGGATAATGATCTTGAAATAAGACTTGACCCTGAAAATCTTGATACTATATATGTTAGGCCATTCTATGAATGGGATATTGGCAAGCATTTATCTAAATCAATAGTTAAGAGATCGGATAATCCATTAGAGGAGATAGTACATAATGAACAAGATCCATCGTTTCTTCATAGATTTGGGAAAAATGTGATTATTAGACTTAGAACTCTAAAAACTATTGCTAATCCAGTACTTATACTAGATAATAGGGAGATAGAGTATGTTAGTAAGTATGTTTTTGACGATGTAATTGTATATGAATATCATATACCATATTCCATGGATACAATACTTAGATACAAGTTTAGATTTACTTATGATGGTGAAGAATTATTCTATGGCAATGAAGGAGTAGGTACTAATGTATCCTATATAATAGTAGATGCGAACAATATTCATGGTCCTTCAAGAGTTAAATGGTACATGGGCACTATCTACTATCAAATATTTGTTGATAGCTTTGAAAACGGCGATCCATTAAATGATCCTCCTAAGAAGATTAGAGTTTTAGAACCTAGGGAAAGAGGATATTATGGAGGGGACCTTAGGGGTATCATTAATAGAATAGAGTATATTCGATCTCTTGGTGTTGAAACACTTTATTTAACTCCAATATTTCCTTCTTCATCCTATCATAGATATGATGTATATGATTATAAGGGTATTGATAAGTATCTTGGTACAATGAAAGATCTTGAAGAGCTTGTAAACATTATTCATAGGCATGGTATGAAGCTTGTACTTGATATCCCACTGCATCATGTAAGTCCTTGCCATCCAATGTTTATTGATGCTATTAGAAAAGGCAAGCAATCACGTTTCTGGGACTGGTTCTGTTTCTTGGAGGAGCCTTCCAAGGAGATTTTAGAAGAGATGCTTAAATACATTATGCTTGAATGCAGGAGTGACGATATGAATAAGGAGTTTTTAAGTGAAGGGCGTAAGCCATTTTATGAAAGCTTCTTTACTATATGGAGTATGCCTAAGATAAACCATGATAATATAGAGACTCTTGACTACTTTGTAGAAGTCACAAAGTATTGGATTAGTAGGGGTATTGATGGGTTTCGTATAGATGTTGGCCTAGGTATACTTTACTCATGGCTTAAAGCATATTATTTGACTGTAAAGAATATTGATGAAGAATTCCTACTACTTGGAGAATTAAATGATTATCCAGTCTACTATAGCGAATACTTTGACTCAATGATAGATTATTATTGGAGGAAGATTGTTTTAAAGAAGATAGTTGATAATAAGATCACTATTGACCAGTTTATAGAGTCCTTGAATAAACTCTATGCAGAGCTACCACATTATCAGTCAATATCATTATATCATTCACTAGGTACACATGATACTCTAAGAATTAAGACTATAGTTAAGGGTGATATACGTAAGCTAAAACTACTTTACATACTACTCTTTACATTACCAGGATCACC
>CAZVWZ010000171.1:0-2547 GCA_964631195.1 uncultured Desulfurococcaceae archaeon | reverse complement strand
TAGAAACCATAGTGCAAACCCTATTCCCATGAATAATAGTATCATTATACCTGCTAATACAAGAGCTGTACCTATTCCCTGAGCGCCGCTGAGCACGCCACCTATTGTCTGTACAGCATTTATTAGTGATTCTAAACCCATACAATACCCCCTCCATACTATATATTATCCTAAACCATAGGTATTCATGGGAAAGGGTAAAAAAGAACTAGACTCAATACTACATATGTGTATGATGATGGTTGAAAGCGTGGAAGCCCCCTCAATATGAGGGGGTGATGCCATGCACCAGGCTGCTGATCAAATACGGTAACCTTATATAGGATCTGTTCTTAAGGCCCGTCTTCAATGAGTTCTCGGGTTTAAAAAGTTATCGTTTTCCAATGGTAGTTCTAGAACATATATGTGAGGGGTCTCCGGGTATGGAGGTTCAGGTTGAAAAAGTCGAAAAATATCTTGGACAACCTATAAAAGATCCATATGGTAGAGTAATTGGTCATCTAGTAAGCTTCTATAGTGATAGTGATGGCTATGTAACAGATCTAGAGATATGCTTAGGAGAAACAACGTTTAAACAATTACTAGTAGATAGATTCAAGTTTACTGGTGAAGGACTTATACTAATACCTGAGTGGCAGTATCAGGCTGAAAAGGTTGCTCAAAGACTTGAGAGACTTAAGAAGAGGCTTCATGCTATAGAGGATCTATATTCTAGGAAGGAGATTCCAAGACATGCCTATGAGACTTTTAAGAAGAAGCTAGAAGATGCATTAATGAAGGTTAAGGAGGAGTCTCGTAAGGTTAAGGAGTTACTTAAGGCTAAGACTCACGAGCTTGAAGATGTAATTATAGAGCTTGAAAAAGCATTTACATCAGTAAAGATGAGCTATATAGCTGGCGAAGTAAGTGATAAGACTTATAAGGCTGCAGCCGATCAGCTTAGAAAGCATCTAGAGTATGCAGCCGATGAGAAACAGGATATTAAGAGATATATTGAGAGACTTGAGAAACTTGAGACACAACCCATTGTAAAACCTAAAGAGCCAGAGCCTGTTATACCATCTCAGAATCAGCCATTACCAGTAGTTGTTATTGAAGGTAGTTAAGGGATCTAGTGTTTCTAATTGGGTATTACTAACTCACACATATTTAAACTAGATGTTTTAACCACAACCTCTATGTATGATGAGGTGAAGTGAATGAGTGCCTCAACCTATCAGCCCCGTGGGGGACCGTTTAGCTGGGTATTAAGATTATTTGGGTTTAAGAGAGATGTTAGATCACCTGCTATAATGAAGACTGTACAATTACTTAACAAAATGATTGGTGATTTAGAGGTTACTAGGAAGAAGATGGAAGATAGATACGATGATCTTGAACGAAAGGCTAGGGAAGCAGCATTAAAGGGTGACAGGGATAACCATAATATATTCATTAATGAAATGAGTGAAATAAGTAAGTTTATTGCTTTAGTCATACAGGCTAAGAAATCACTTATGCAGATTAAGCTTAGGCTTGAGACAATGCTGGATATGGGTAATACACTCGATATGTTCCCAGACATCATATCAGAGCTAAGTACATTAAAGCCATTACTTGCAAGGATAACACCTGATCTACTCGACAAGATGACTGAGCTTGAGAAGAGTGTAATCAATATAATGTCTTCGACAAGTCTGCCAAACCTATATGGCAAGGTAGAGCCTAAGAAGGAATCTGCTGTACAGAAGATAGATCTTAATGAATTACTACCTCCAAACACCGTTCCTGCAAAACCAGCTACTGCTAGGCAAGCTTTAAGAGCTAGCCGCGTATCACTAACTGTAATAAAGAAGTGGTTGTTAGAGGAGATCAGGCTTACAAACGGGTTTATACAGCTTGAGTCATTTGCTAGAAAATATGGTGTTCCTAAAGAAGCTATATTGGAAGCATTACATGAGTTAAGTGATGAAGGAAAGATCGTTATAAAAACGTAGATCTTTTAGATATAGCCATCTCATTAATCTTCTAAGGGTGTTTAGTAATGCATGACCCATTAGAGGAGAGAGCAAGATATTATGCTCGAAAGGCCGTATTAGCAGATAAGAATGGTAGATATGATGAGGCTTTAAAGAATTATAGGAAGGCAATTGAGTTATTTCGTCATTTAGTAAAGCTAAGGCCTGACTCAGCATTTACCAGCTTTTATGTAGAATTGTTGAAGAAATACAATGATAGAGTAAAAGTACTTGAAAAACTAGCACAAGGAGAGATCATAGGTCCACCGAGAAGAGGGCCTAGTGGAGAACAAGGTAGTGAGGAAATTGAATTCGAAATATATCCTCCTGATTCACCGGGCCGGCCAAAGATCACATTTAATGATGTAGTTGGGTTATATGAGGTTAAGAAAGCATTAAAGAGATCGGTTGTATACCCTGTTAGAAGACCCGAATTATTCCCTCTCGGCTGGCCCCGTGGTATATTGTTATTCGGTCCCCCCGGATGTGGTAAGACATATATTGTTGCCGCATTAGCTAATGAGGTTAATGCTTATCTATTTAAGGTTAG
>CAZVWZ010000170.1:0-2560 GCA_964631195.1 uncultured Desulfurococcaceae archaeon | reverse complement strand
TCAAGCCTTTAGGGATAATGGGGTCTTCGGATCTTGTGATTCCTTAAGGGTGCCTGGTCGCCCCTCTCATATGGGTTCATATGGCCTATGTGAGGGGGTTATTCCTTCTAGATTTACTATGTGTTTTCTTATACATATTAGTTATTAAATAGGTGTCTATAGAGAATAAAATATAGTGATGAGCTCAGGCGGATATGACT
The DNA here is from genome assembly GCA_964631195.1 of uncultured Desulfurococcaceae archaeon. Taxonomy (GTDB): domain Archaea; phylum Thermoproteota; class Thermoprotei_A; order Sulfolobales; family Desulfurococcaceae; genus CAZHDB01. Next base: position 2,360 of record CAZVWZ010000170.1, on the reverse strand, counting down.
TTAATAGGGATGATTTGATCAGCCTTGGCTGATAATATTCTTAATAGATTTAAGAGAGATTGTTTCTATTATTTTCATAGGTGATATTAAAGATTGATTGCATTAATTTCTCTATTACTTGTAGTATTATTTAGTATTATTGTAGTAAGAATAGGCACTGTCGCCTTAAAAATGACAGGCTTGTCTAGAGATGTAGCAGCTTTTCAAGCACAATCAGCTTTTTCAGGTGTAGGTTTTACAACGTCTGAATCAGAATATGTTGTCTCTCATCCTGTACGACGTAAGATCATACGTGTATTGATGCTAATGGGTAGTGCTGGTATAACTTCCGCCATGGCGACATTAGTGCTTACATTCATTGGCCGTACGCCCTATGAAATGCTAGAACGTGGTATATGGCTTGCAATAGGATTAGCCATATTATTTATTTTTGCTCGTTCAAAACTTGTCGATCGTGGCCTTAGCTGGGTAATTGAGCGGGCATTGGAGAGGTTTACTAATATACGTGTATATGATTATGAGGCATTACTTGGAATTACTAGGGGATATACTATTGCGCAATTTCGTGTACGTGAAGATAGTTGGCTTGCTGGTAAGAGACTTCGAGAACTAAGGATAAGTGATGAAGGCATATTAATACTTGGAATATATAGGAGGATTAATGGTAAGGAGAAGTATTTAGGTGCACCACGTGGAGACACCATTATACAAGTGGGCGATCTCTTGATTTGCTATGGCCATGAAGAGACACTTAAGAATTTGTCTAAGAGAATTAGAGGGCCTAGGGGAGATGAAGAACATAGAGAAGCAGTTCTCAAGGAGCAGATGAGGAGAATAGAGGAAGAATAGGTCATTGTGTAAAGATCATTTGTATAGTTATTATATACCATTTTAAGATTTCTACAAGATCTATAAATATTTTATTTTATGTTCAAATATTTTAACTGTTATTTAAAGAATTGATCATATTAGTATAGCTGACCACAATCTTTTAAATTAGTTTTCTAGTAATAGTACAATCGAAAAATATTAATGGATGTCTAGGAATGGTTCTTAAAGATCGTTTTGGACGATCATTAACTCATCTAAGGATAAGTGTCACTCAGAGATGTAATCATAAATGCATATTTTGTCATATGGAGGGAATATATGAGGACGATCTAAATGAGTTGTCTGCTGATGACTGGGGTTTCTTGGCTAGTGTTGCTTACGAACTAGGTATAAGATATTATAAGATAACTGGTGGAGAACCTCTAATAAGGCAAGATATTGTTGATATAGTTAGAAACATTTCTAAATATGCAGATGAGGTATCTATTACGACTAATGGTAGTTTATTAGAGAAATATGCTCAAGGACTTGCAGATGCTGGGTTATCAAGATTTAATATAAGTCTTCATTCATTAAATAAAGATGTTTTTAAGGAGATTACAGGCGGTGACCTTGAGAGAGTTTTAAACGGTATTAAAGCAGCAGTCGATACCGGATTACCTGTTAAACTAGACTATCTCGTTATGAAGATCAATGTAGATGAGTATAGAGAGATTATTTCATTTGCAGAGAGTATAGGAGTAGATCTTAATATTATTGAATTAATTCCACTGGGTCTAGCAATTAATGATTTCAATAAACTACATACAACACTTGACACGATTAAGCTCTATCTTGAAAACTATGCTGTCAAGAAGTATATACGTAGATTTCAATCTAGACCTGTCTATGTATTGCCTAGCGGTATCAATGTAACTTTAATATCAGGCTTTTGCAATCCTGAGCTCTGCATGAGTTGTACAAGACTTCGTGTAACACCTGATGGTAGACTTAAAACATGTATTTATAGAAATGATAATTTAATAGACATAAGTAATGCAATAAGAAATAGGGATCGTGAGGCCGTGAAGAAAGGGTTTGAAAAGGCTAATATTCTACGTGAGCCTTTCTTTAAATTGAAAAAATAATATAAACAAAGGTGATCATATCATGTCCATGATCGATATAACTAGTAAATCAATTATTTATCGTGAAGCTCAAGCTGAAGGCATTATTAGGCTTAGACCAGATACTGTAAAGAGGATTATTGAGGGACGTATTGAAAAAGGAGATGTTTTTACAGTATCACGTATAGCTGCTATTAATGCTGTTAAGAAAACACCTGATCTTCTCCCGTTATGCCATAATATTCCGATAACTCATGTTAATGTAGATTTCAATGTTATCGGCGATGATAGGATCATGGTTAGAGTGACTGTAAAGTCTACTGCTAAAACCGGTGTGGAAATGGAGGCTTTAGCTGGAGTATCTACTGCATTACTCAATATATGGGATATGGTTAAGAAGTATGAAAAAGATGAACAGGGACA
>CAZVWZ010000169.1:0-2607 GCA_964631195.1 uncultured Desulfurococcaceae archaeon | reverse complement strand
CTGGAATTTTCTAAAACTCCACCTATGTAACCTTCCGTTCAATTCTTTCGAGCAATTTATCTTCCTTCTGATTTCTTTGAGGTTTTCTAGGGCTATTGATGAATTCGTTTTTAATGCAATTTTAACAATTTTGTTAGTAACCTTATGGTAGATATCCAGAACCCTGTTTCTTTCCCTATCACGGTATTTTGCTAAAACCTTAGCTTTAACTCTTCTGCACCCTATCTTACTCTGAATTTTTCTTCTTTTTAAGAAGTAAGCTGTTCTAATTACTCGCTCTTTCGTTTCAAACATTATAAAACCCTGACTAGTTGCAGTTGTAACATTGTTCTCGTTTACATCAACTCCTATGACATCCCTATAATCTCTAATCTCAACACTCTTCGAGAATACCACGTTTAGGTAAATTTTGTCATTCTTCTTAACCAACCAGGCTTGTCCAATCTTCCAATCCCTAAACTTCTCATGATATTCTCCGTGCAAAACTTTAAACCCAATTCTCCCATTAGGTGTAGAGACTCTAACAACCCAATTCTCTAAATCAAGCTTAAACAAGTGATCATCAAGCATAATTACACCTTTATTAAACATGGGTTTGTCAGATTCAGCCTTACCCTTCCTCTTAAGCTTTCTGAAAGATTTATAAATAGAACAAGCTATTTGACAGGCTGTGTAAATGCAATGGGATGGTAACTTAGAATATCTCTCCCTTAACTCATGATATTTCTCTGCTCTTAATCTTTTGAACGATGTGATCCCTTTAGAATGAGCATAATCAAGCAGCTCGTTAACTATTCTCCTATACGTTTCAAACAAGCTTTCATCTACTTCTCCATCAAGCTTAAACCTTGCTGTTAGTTTAACAGTCTCTAATCGCTTGCTTGACACTTTCCACCACCATCTTCTTTTTATGTGATCTCATTCCGTATAATCGACCGGCAAATGAAGTTACGATGGCAATTAAGTCTTCAATTAACTCCGGCTGTAAATCTTTAGGCTCTTCACCAAAGACTACTTCAATCCTAACTCCATGCGAATTAAAGAACTCTTCTAAATACCTAAAACCTAATCTCGTAAGTCTATCCTTGTAGCTAACCACTACAACATCAACCTTTCCATTTACAACATAATCAAACAGCTCTTTCAAACCTCTACGCTTTTCATTTAACCCAGAGGCTACGTCCGTTAGGATATCAACAACAGCATATCCCCTAGCAGAGCAATACTCCTTAAGATATTCAACCTGTCTCTCCAGATCACTTTTCTGATCTGACGATGAGACCCTTGCATAAATAACTGCTGTATCAGTGAGCTTACCTTTAAGCAATCTCTTCACTTCGTCCTCTGGAACTCTAAACTCTCTGCCAATCCTCACCGCTCTAATTTTGCCCTGTTTAATCCACCTAATTACCGTAACCTTGTGCACTCCAAGCATCTCAGCTACTTTTCCCGTCCTATACATCTTCATAACAATCTTATGAAACGCTACACAAGTATTTAAATGTTACGAATGAAACATTATACGTATCTGCCCAAAACGCCATAGCAGAAGAGCTAAAGAGAATAGCCGACGAGAATAGCATCGAGCTGATCATAGGCAAAACAGTCTAAAACGAACATAATCTTAAAACTTCTAACACCACACCGAGAGAACCATAGATCTCACATAACAGATAAATAATCCCAGAGCGAGAATGGAGCCTCCGAAGAAACAGTTCCTATGAATATCATTTCTTTCTCATGAGCTCCCTAACTATCCTCCTGTATGGCTCATAATTTATTGTGACGAGAGGCCCCTTAAGCCACTGTATCATCAGAGAATCCTCCAGTGCCGTTAGGATCGTCGGAACATTCTTCTCCGTGAATACCACGTCACCCTCACTAATGATCCTAACCTCCTCCCTATCGCCGATCTTAGCCTTATACTCGAGTCTCCCCTCCAAAACCACTATGTAGGAGTCTTCTGTATGCGAGTGGCCTCCCCTCGCATAGCCCCTCCTCGTCTCAAGCACATAAAATTCATGCTCATCAATGGTCACCCTAAAGATTCTCCCCCTAACATCCTCATGGATCATCACGATCTCCGCCTTGCCCATCCAAATCCCTCCCGATACTCTCATATTACAACAAAGTTTTTAGTCTTTCTCCTCCGTGACCACCTCAACCTCAATAATGTCGGGCTTAACCGTTAATACTATCGCGGCTACCTTCAAGATCAGACTGGAGGTGGCAGCGGCGTCAATGTAGCCTAAAATCACAGCGATAACTGAGAGGATTAGGGAGACAGCCACGGGAATTAACAGTCTAAAACGCCTGCCTTTATCAACAAAATAGAGGTACGTGGCAAGTATATTTAAGGCCGAAGAGAACCTGAAGATATAGGAGACATCGAGCCTAGAGATTCCAATCCCTAAAACTGCATCGATCACCGCCACTATCGCATAAAGGAATACAGCGAATGAAATGGTATATCGCATCGAAATCAACATTCCAATATAAATTCATAAAATAAGAATTTTATAGTCCAGGCGATAACGTCAGAAGGATGATGGCTAATTGAGATTAAAGCAGAAACCCCTGATAAGCCACATTTCAGCATTCTACCTC
>CAZVWZ010000168.1:0-2611 GCA_964631195.1 uncultured Desulfurococcaceae archaeon | reverse complement strand
GATTTTGAGAAATCGAAAGAATATGTACATAAAGTAGCTGAGAAATTATGGGATCGCCTATTATCTAAAGGTACGTATCAAATCGATATACTGAGGATCGAAAGACCTAAATGGATCTATGAAATGGAGCCAAAGAGAACGATATAGTATCTTTTAATATTCTTTTTTCTTTTCTTCTTATACTATAACGAGTTCCTAAATTAATATTAATATTTAATATTAGATTAAAAGAATAATTTATTCCTCAAATATCTTCTTTAATGATTTTACATAATGCAGTGTGTCGATCCAATTAGGTATTATAAGGGTAAATAGCAAGGCAATGATATGTATAGGAGGCTTAGCGAGTATAGCGTATGTTAATGCTGTAACTGTTATGAAGGTAGCTATAACTAGTGATCTTGGTAAGACATAGCCTCTTAAAACCATATATGCTGCTAGATAAGGTGGTGTATTCCTTATGGGAATATATTCTCCAGAACTAGTCCTTTCTACAAGTCTGAGTCTTTCAAGTCTACGAAGTATTCTCTGGGCTTTACCAGGACTATTATAGCCCATTAGTCTTTGGAATCTACGAACAGTAATTGGTTCTCCATATCGTAGTAGCTTAACCCATGCCTTCATGGATTCCCTGTCGATGAACAAGTTTGATCACATCCATATTATTCAGTATGTGCTCCTACGTATTTATCTGAATTTATGAATATTTTAAATGCGAGAAAAAGTGTTATATGGATATTATCTCTTTAATGCAAAAGCTAATGTTAAGGCTACTAAAAGACCAGTTATAACTGCTATCAATACATAGAATCCATCACTATAAGCTCCTAATTTTTCTCCTAGGCTTCCTGATTCACTACTTGGACTATTATTGGTTATATGAGATATAGTATATTCTGGAGGCTGATCAGGTAGAAGTGATGCCGGTATAGTCCATCTACAGCCTAGAGATCTTAATAATTCTCCATATATAAGCTCATTACCCACTAACTCATCATATGGGTGCCACTGGCTATCACCAGTATAGTAGATAAGCCTACTATTCCATCCAGCAAGGCCCACCTCTATAGTAGATATAATAGAGTCTATATCATCTTGATCAATCCCTTTTATAATACCTATAGTCACTAACCAATTAAGCTCATAGGAAAAGATATTCTTAAGCCAAGTTGTAATATTCTCCTTATGTTGAAGAGCGTAATCAGCGGATATGTTTAATAGTTCAACACGGACTCCGGGATAATATTCAATGGTACCGTTATGGTCATCTATAGCGGGGACTCCATCAATACACTTTTCAATATAAAGTATTACGACTGCATTGCCCACATGGCTCCTATAGATATAGATGTTGTCATTAACTTTGACAATGCCCGTGATTGTTTCAAGTAGTGTAAAGTTATATGATACACCTGGCTTATTAAACAATACTTCTCCGGAATACATACCTGCTGGATCAAAGCATGCCCACGTAACTGATATACTGAGTAGGATTAATAGAGCAGTTATTAATATAGGTACAATGATATACCTCATTTTTCTCACCACTTAACCATATATAATTAGAACTACTTAGTACCTAGTTGACATGACAAACGCGTCATAGTCTTAATGACAAAAATAATTAGCCTATGCCCAATACTTCCGAGAGATCATCATTATCTATGTCTTAGAATGTTTCGAATAAAACTATTAAATACAGGTGATGGATTTAGAGGCCTACTCTTAAATTCTGGATGCGGCTGTGTTCCAAAGTAGAAGGTACTATAGTTACTAAATTCAATGAATTCTGGGTAATTTTCCTGACTCCAGCCACTGATCTTTAGACCTATACTCTCTAGTTTATCTATATATTTTGGATTAATTTCATATCGATGCCTATGCCTCTCATAGACTATGTCTTTACCATATATTTTATGGGCAAGTGTTCCTCTTACTATTCTAATAGGTTGTGCCCCGAGCCTCATCGAACCACCTAGGTGTTCAATACTATATTGGCTTGGCAATAGATCGACGACAGGATGAGGAGTATTTGGATCAAGTTCAGTGCTATTGGCATTCTCTAGTCCAAGGAGATTACGAGCAGCTTCAACAACCATGAGCTGCATTCCAAAGCATATGCCTAGTAATGGCTTCTCGTTTTCTCTAAGAATATTTATAGCCATGATCTTTCCTTCTGCGCCTCGCTTACCAAAGCCTGGCAATATGATGGCTCCATCTCCATCTAAGACTGTCTCTACAGGTATCTTTTTCTTTTCTATATCGGTTGCTTCAATCCATTTAAGAAATAGTTCAACATTATTCCATGCACAAGCATGTTTTAGTGCCTCTAGAATACTTAGGTAGCTATCATGTAATTTAGTATACTTGCCTACTAATACGATCTTTATTTCCTGCCTAGCATTAACAAGCTTATCAACAAAATCTCTCCACTTACCGAGATCGGGTTCTCGATAACCAATATTTAATCTCTTAGTAATATATCCTGTATAGCCTCTATCATGAAGTAAAAGAGGTACCTTGTAAATAATATCGACATCTGGTGCTCCAAAAACTGCTTTCGGAGGTAGATTTGAATATAATGCTATTTTAGCTCTTGCCTCATCCTCTA
>CAZVWZ010000167.1:0-2631 GCA_964631195.1 uncultured Desulfurococcaceae archaeon | reverse complement strand
GGCGTCCTTGAAAACAATTATAGAGAGGACCTTAGTATTGAAGAGGCTAAACAACTTGCTATATCAGCTGTAAAGGCTGCTGTTGAGAGAGATTCGTGGAGTGGAGAGGGCGTGGATGTTGTTATAATAGGCAGAGGCGTCTATAGTAAGGAAACAATATTATTCACTCCTAAACATATTGTTAGGACGATAAAGTAAGAGTAGGTCCTTTCCTAAGCGATTTCTTTTAAAAGTTATTATATAGAAAATTATAAAAAGGTTTCATGAGAGAGCATTTTACAGATACTGTGGCTTATTAACTAAATCGTTTGCTTTATAATATACTAGATGATAAATGGTTATTGTATCATGGTAAAGGATAGGGTTGGTTTTAGCCATAGTAGAAACATGTATAGATATGTTGAGGTGTGTATTTGGTTTTGAAAAGTATATTAATGGATAAGTCTAGAGAGTTCGTGCTTAAGACAATAGTTGCCGAGTTACCTCCAGAGGTTATGCTTACACGTATAGAGTTTGAAGGGCCAGAGATAGCTATCTATGTAAAGAATCGTAGAGCTATAGCCGATAAGCTAGCTTTGATCAAGGCTATTGCTAAGAAGGTTAAGAAGAGAGTTGTTGTAAGAATTGATCCAAAGGCCAGGCTCCCGCCAGAGCAGGCTAAGGAGAAGATACTTGAGATAGTGCCTAAGGATGCAGGCATCGATCCTAAGAGCATGGTCTTTGATAAGACACTTGGTGAGGTATGGATCAAGGCTGAGAAACCAGGTATTGTTATTGGTAAAGGTGCTACCCTAAGACACCTGATCATGGCTGAAACCGGCTGGAGGCCGGTAGTTCTTAGAGCTAGTCCGCTAGAGTCTAAGACATTGAATACTGTAATCAATCACATACTTAGTGAGAGTGATTATAGGCTTAACTTCCTAAGGTATATTGGAGACCGTATACACCGGGATCCATTATTCAAGACGAATTATGTTAGAATAACTGCTTTAGGAGGCTTCATGGAAGTAGGTAGATCGGCCATATTATTGGAGACTCATGAGAGCAAGATCTTACTGGATATAGGTGTTAATGTTGGAGGCCCTGATTATGAGAGGATGTATCCATACATAGATATTGATTCTATAAAGATTGAGGAACTTGATGCAGTAGTTATAACACATGCCCATCTAGATCATTGTGGACTAGCACCACTACTATTCAAGTATGGTTATAGGGGTCCAGTATATGTTACTAAGCCTACGCGTGAGCTAATGGCTCTAATGCTTCGTGACTACATAGAGGTTACTCAGAGAGAGGGTAGATCTCCACTATATACTGAAAAAGATCTACTCACTATGATACTTCATACAATACCTTTGGAATACAATGAGGTTACTGATGTAGCTCCCGATGTAAAGATAACATTCTATAATGCTGGACACATACTAGGCTCTGCAATGGTACATATACATGTTGGAGCTGGGCTACACAATGTTGTCTATACTGGAGACTTCAAATACAGTAATACTCGGTTACTTGAAAAAGCTAATGATAAGTTTCCACGTGTAGAGACATTGATCATGGAGTCAACCTATGGCGCTACTAAACAACAGAATAGGAGAGAAGCTGAGGAGATGCTCATCAATATTATTAAGAAGACTATTGAGAAGGGAGGCAATGTATTAATACCCGTATTTGCTGTGGGTCGCGGTCAAGAAATAATGCTTGTATTAAATGATGCTATTGAAAAGAAGCTCATACCTCCAATAAACATCTATATCGAAGGCCTTGTTAGCGAAGTTACAGCTGTACATACACAGTATCCAGAGTATCTTAACCGCGAACTTAAGGATAGAATATATCGTGGTGAAAACCCATTTACAGCAGAATACTTTAATATAATTGAGGGCCGTGCAGCCCGTCCAGATATTGTTGAAGATAGACCTGCACTAATAATAGCTACCTCTGGAATGCTTACTGGAGGCCCTGCTGTTGAATACTTGAAGCTTATGGCTAGTGACCCTAGAAATACTTTGATATTTGTAGGTTACCAAGCTGAAGGTACTCTTGGTAGGAGAATAAAGGATGGTCTCCGAGAACTACAAACGATCACTCCTGACAATAGAATTGAAGTTATCAAAATTAACATGGAAGTATATAGTATAGAAGGCTTTAGTGGACATAGCGATCAAGATGAGCTACTTAGATTCGTAAGAGGAATTAGTCCTAAACCTAGAAATATCATACTGAACCATGGAGAACCAACAGCTATAGCTACATTGGCAGCACTTGCTAAAAGAGTTATACGTAATTCAAAAATTGGATATCCGGCTACTGCAAGAATATATACTCCTGTAATTCTAGATTCACTCAATCTCACAGCCCGTAAGTAGGTGTAGAGAGATATTGGCCCGTATAATCACTCTTCTAACCGATTTTGGATTAAAAGATCCCTATGTAGGTGTTATGAAGGGAGTTATTAAAAGGATTAATCCAGATGTGGAAATAATAGATCTATCCCATGAAGTGCCTAAGTATGATATAGATACTGCGGCACTTATACTATGGGTTAGCTATAGGTTCTTTCCGAGAAAAACAATTCATGTATGTGTAGTTGATCCTGGAGTTGGTACTAGTAGGAAGGCTATA
>CAZVWZ010000166.1:0-2636 GCA_964631195.1 uncultured Desulfurococcaceae archaeon | reverse complement strand
AGCTATGGTGATCAGGCTGATGTTAAGATGTTTCGTGAACTAGGCCTTAAGCCAAGGATAATCATTGGCAAAGATGGTAGAATGCTTGAGGAAGCTGGGCCACTAGCTGGTCTACGGGTTGATGAAGCTAGGGAGAAGATGGCGGAGCTTCTTGAAGAGAAGGAGTTACTTGTTAAGAAGGAGAAGATTAGGCATAGTGTACCTGTTTGCTGGAGGTGTAAGACACCAATACAGATTATACATACTAGAGAGTGGTTCTTGAAACAACTAGAGTTTAAGAAGAAGCTTAAGGACCTAGTCTATAGAATGGACTTTAGACCTGAAATGCATCGTAGGAAACTCTTAGACTGGATCGAGAGTTTATCGACTGATTGGCCTATTAGTAGGGATAGATATTATGCAACAGAAGTACCTATATGGAGATGCCGTAGATGCGGTGCAGTACTTCTGCCTGAGCCCGGTAAATACTATAGGCCATGGATAGATTCTGCTCCATGGGACAAATGCCCAGTATGTGGAGCCCCTAAGGAGGAGCTTATTGGTGAGAAGAAGGTCTTTGATACGTGGTTTGATAGCAGTATATCAGTATTGTATGTAACAGGTTATATGAGAGATGAGAAGTTATTTAGGAAAGCCTTTAAGTATACAATGAGGCCGCAAGGTCAAGACATTATACGTACATGGCTGTACTATACTGTACTACGTGTATATCAGTTACTTGGTAAACCAGCGTTTAAATGGGTACGTATAACTGGTATGGGATTAGATGAGAAAGGCGAGGCCATGCATAAGAGTAAAGGTAATGTTATTGATCCAGAGCCTTATCTCGAGAAATATGGTGCTGATGCATTCCGTTTCTGGAGTGCAGCAGCCAGTAAACTCGGCTATGACTATCGTTTCTCAGAGCAAATGATACGCACAGGCCTACTGTTTGCTACAAAGCTATGGAATATAGCTCGTTTTATATCGGCATTTCCAATGCCCGATAAGGAACCAGTTAATCTAAGACCTATTGATAAAGCTACACTAGCTAAACTTGCAAAGGTTCTTCAGAAAATAGATAAGGCATATAGTGGTCTAGATGTTTATGAACCTATTAATGAGATATACCAATTTACATGGAACTACTTTGCATCTCATTACATAGAACTTGTTAAGGCACGTGCGTATAATATGGACAAGAAGTATTCTAGAGAGGAACAAGAGGCTTCATGGTACACGCTATACACTGTATTAGACAATATATTGCGTGCACTAGCTCCAATAATGCCATTCGTAACAGACGGTATATATCGCAGGTTATACGGTAAAACAGTCCATAGGGAAAGATTTCCTGAGCCTAAGAAGGAATGGCTTGAATGGAGCCCGGATCTTGCTGAAAAAGTTATTGAGGTAAACTCTGCTATTTGGAGCTATAAGAAGAAGCACAATACAAAGTTTAGAGAGCCATTACCTGGTAAACTATATGTCCCAGAGTATTTAGCCCCAGTATTAAATGAGATCATTGATCTACATAGACTTGACAAGGTAGAACTATACAAGGACAAGCCACCAGCTGGAGAGGATCTTGGTGCAGGTCTTGTCCTTGTAAAATAATGAACTTTATATATTTAACATAAGTTCTTTATATTAATAATTTTATCATAAGTATAGTTATAACACCTTAAAGAAAAAATAAAGGTTAGAATATTATTGGTATGTAGATGTTAAAAAATATTGATTACATTATTATGAGACATACTTTTTCCATTGATGTCTTTTTATACTATCTTAATCTTATCATGATAAAATTATTTTGATTGTTATAATTCCCTCGAAGCCATTTGGAGCACTAACTGTTATTATAAAGTTTTTAGATCTACTGTTTATTATTTGTTGAGGAAGGGAAGGCTCTACTCTTACTATCTCTAGATCTGAAGGCTCAATCTCTATTTTAGTAATATTGATACTCTCTGGTCCTGAAAAGCTAAAGTATGAAATCGATAATTCTATTTCGGCTTCTCCATATTGTTCGCCAAATGGTGGAAATGCATATGCAGTAACATCATCTGAGTATGGACCTACAACCTCAACATTGACCGTCTTGATATTTATTGGTTTAGGTTTAGGATTTTTATTAAATCATAACTACTATGTAGTTCCTTCCCGCTCTTCGTAATAAACGTTATTTCTACTTTTCCGTAGCCCAAGCTGTCAGGAATTCCAGGCTTAACTTTATCTATTGGTACATCCCAACTATAGCCGATAAATTTTCCTCCAAATATTTTATGTTCATAGATCTGGAAATCTTTCATCGTTACATTCCTTTTCTCATTATATAGTATATTTCCCTTGCTATCAATTATATTAAATTCAATTATACCATTAGCGGCTATTTCGGCTTGTTTTTCATTCTTTAGCATTAAATATATTGTATAATATTCATCGGTCTCAGGATCACCTCCTACTATAAATAATCCTATTTTATTAGGTTCCCCTGTTCGAACTGATTGAATTCCTTGGAATGCACTAAAGATTAGCCCTATCATAAACAGTGCTGCGAAAACCGCTACTATGATAATGATTGCAATAAGAACCGTATTGCTTATACATCTCACAACTATTCCCCAAAGATTTATATTGTGTATCAGGAAAAA
>CAZVWZ010000165.1:0-2654 GCA_964631195.1 uncultured Desulfurococcaceae archaeon | reverse complement strand
CTATAGCCTTAGGTGTATGTTTAGCTATCCATTCAAGAATAGGCTTTGTACAACAGTCAATATGGTTTGGTAGTACTAGATGCCTTATGATCATGTCTCCATTCCTATATGCTATCTCTAGATTTCTAGAAACAACTTCAAAATACCTTGGTACAAGCGATAATCTCTTAGCACACTCATCATTACCGTACTTGAAGTCTGGAAGCCATATGTCAATAACGTCTTTTAACAACTCCATAGACTCTGTTGTTAAATACATATTACTATTCCATAGCTGAGGCACATTAACTTCAAGGTAACGAAAACTCTCAAGGATAAATGGTAGATGAGGAGTAGGATCGCCACCAACATGATTAATGTTCCTAGCGCCTGTCCTCCTAAGCTCCTCTTGAATCTTAGCTAGAGAACGTGGGTTAAACTTGATACCGTGTCTAGGATATACTTGGCTTATGTCGTAATTCTGACAAAATCTACACTTTAAATTACATCCCCCATAAAATATTGTACCACTAGGTACTAGTGGTGCCTCTTCACCCATATGGTGGAAGTAGCTATGCACTATACAGTCCTTATCCATGAAACACATTCCCGCTTCTCCTTTCAAACGATTTACACGGCATCTCCTCTCACATAGTGTACATGATTCGAGCATTTTCCTTGCAATAACGATCTTAACGTCTAAGAAATTGTATTCAGGTTTCTCTAATTCATTAATTGCTAATTTACCCTTGCGAATCTCACTATATATCCTTTGAAATTCTTTTTCTGCCTTCTTATGCATGCTCCATAACTCTTCGATGGATTCTTCATGATACGGATCAGTATCTATTGGTACATGTTTAGCTATAATGAACTTAGCAGGTTTCTCATCCCTCATAACGCTATAGTACCAATTAAGTCTCTCCTTGATTAAATCATGATGCCATACACTGATCGAGTCAGGACGATATATGAGTAGAGTATAGGGATCAATGGACTCCAACAATTCTCTTCAAAACCCCTAGCCCAAGTAGGTTTACATCATGTTTAAGAAGAGCCTCATGGAGGCGAGAGAGAGGTAGACCTATTACATTATATGGATCGCCTCGTATTTCTTCAATAAGCAAACTACCAAGACCTTGCAAAGCATATGCACCAGCTTTATCAAGTCCTTCAAGACTAGCCAGGTAGAGCTTTAGCTCATCATCACTGAAGTTCCTCATCTTAACATGTGTTACTACAGTAAATTCATCAATACTATGATCCACAAGATCAAATACTACAACACCCGTTATCACACGATGCCATTTACCACGTAATTTCTTAAGCATTTTTGCAGCATGATCTACCGAGCTAGGCTTACCATAGATTCTATTCCCAGAGTCAACAATAATTGTATCAGCAGCAATAAGAATTGAGTCACGAGGAATATCCTTATTTCCAAGTACAGATCTTATTTTAGAACGGGCATTTTCAATAACAATTCTTTCCGGAGATCCTATTTGACGCTCAAATATATTCTTAGGTGGAACTACTATAGGAACTATTCCCAAATTTCTTAGTAAATCTATCCGCCGCTTACTAGAAGTTACTAGAACTATCCTCTTCAATTTGATCACCCCATCATCGATATACTCTTTTACCTATTGGCTTGCAAATCTCCATACTAATTACTATGTCTGAGTTATCTGTTTCTTTATTATATCTATACTCTCATTTACATATTTTCATGTATAGGCATTATTCCCGTCTAAGAAGCCCATATACAAATAACTCCTAACAAAGTCACATGTATTCTCAGCTCAAATAGCAGTTAGATCTTTGCCTAACTAGGTATCCATAGCATAAAAATTGTTTATTCTAGCAAAACATATAACACTACATTCGTTTCTTAGCAAGTACAAGTTTTCCTGGCAATATAAAAGCCCTACCTCTAAGATGCAATAGTATCCTAGCCTTCTTAAGATCCCATCCATATCTAGTATATAGATCACTTTTAACATAGCCAGCAACTATACGTGCTATAAATAAAGAGCATTCACCAGCGTCAACTATTTTCTCTAATTGACATTCAAGAAATCCATAACAACCCCTAATACCTGGAACGGAAACTACTTTAGATTCTATAGGTTCTAATCCTAGAAGTTTCCACTTATCGACTTTAAGTCCACTTAATGTTCCAGCTTTATAGACTAAATCAATATGTTCCTCTCCAACAAAGTTTATTGTAAACTCTTTTGTCTCTCTAATTAATCCATGAGTATACGATTCCTTACCAATGGCTAAAGCTACTAAAGGTGGTTCTTCACTAATTGGCGAAACCCATGAAACAGCCATGACATTATATCCTCCATCAGGTTTACGTGTTACTACAAGATATGCTGGTCTAGGATGTAACACGTAATAGTCAGTTGGATCTATCTCCATATACATACTATTCACCTCTTCTCAACCTCCGAAGCTGTCCCATAGCCTACATACACTATCTTATCTGGATTTAGAACCTCTAATACTTCTGCCCTATTAGTTGCTACTATCAATGTTATACCCGCCTTTCTAGCAAGAACACCTATTTTTCTAGCAACACGTTGCGCTGTTAAAGAATCTAGATGAGCAGTAAACTCGTCAATAATGAGGAGGTTTGGTTTTTCAGCTAGTAAACTAGCTAGTTTAGC
>CAZVWZ010000164.1:0-2665 GCA_964631195.1 uncultured Desulfurococcaceae archaeon | reverse complement strand
CTACTTTCACTAATAGTTCTAATGATCTCTGCATAGGCAGTGTCGCCAGAAACTTTAATAATCCTAGCCCTTACCCTAGATCCGACACTTGCATTATACACTATAATTCTATGGCCTCTATAATTAGCTATTCCATTTCCCCGTTCATCTATATTATTTATATAAACTTCAATCTCCATTCCCCGCCTTAATCTATTCTCGTCTCTTGGTGTCTGTATATGCGGATAAATGCTCAGTCTGCGTATTTCACTGGTATATGGATTCCATGAGTGCTTCCTTTTTCTATGTCTAGCCAAACCAGATCCCATCTCAAACCATAGATTCTACTACAACCTATAGACTAGTATAAAGGTTATTAAAGCAATTGGTTCAATAAGTTAAATTATAAAGTCTTAGCTATTATTTGTAAAGCGCTATGATTATAAATAATTATTAAAATTTCTAGATTTCCCTGCCACCAATAATTTATTAGGGATTTCAAGGTATTGAATCAGTATAAGATATGAGGTCATGGTGCATATTATAATGGTTAATGATATACTTAGAGAATGCATAGATAAATATAGAGAAATTATAGAGAAATACGAGCCATATCCATACATTGATTTAGATGATATGAAGCATTATAATTTAGATCGAGTTGAAGTCATTGTTAGAGAAAACACTCCTAAGATCAAATGGAATCGAGAAGTAAAAGTTGCAGGGAGAATAATGGCTTTACGCGTACATGGGGCTCTATCATTTGCGGATCTATATGATGAAGGATATCGTATACAACTATTTGTTTCTAAAGATATGTTGAAAGAAAAATATGATTGGTTCATAGGCAATGTTAGGAGAGGAGATATAATCTGGGTTAAAGGCCCCCTTTTCAGAACTAAACGTGGAGAACTATCAGTTAAAGTAAATGATTATAAAATGTTAGCTAAGTGCATGTATGTGTTACAGCATACATGGATAGGCATAGAGGATCCTGAGCTTAGACTAAGAAAACGTTATCTTGATATGGTACTTAATCTAGAAGTCTTTGAGAGGATGAAGACTAGGTTCAATATCATCAGAGAGATTAGATTATGGATGTATAGTCATGGATTTTATGAAACTGATACACCAATCCTACAACCAGTTTATGGCGGTGCAGCTGCTAAGCCCTTCATAACACATGTTAACGCATTAGATGAGGACTGGTTTCTAAGAATTGCTCCAGAACTCTATCTTAAGAGATTACTTGTTGCTGGTTTTAATAAAGTCTTTGAAATAGGCAAGGTCTTCCGTAATGAAGATATTGATGTAACACATCATCCAGAATTCTCTATGATGGAAGCCTACATAGCTTATGCAGACTATAATGATATGATGGAACTTGCCGAACAATTGATCTCAAATCTGGCACTAAAACTTACCGGGGGCCACTTGATCAGGTACCCTGTTGATCTGGAACGTGTTGGTACGTGGTATCTTGAGAGACTTGATAGAGATAAGGTAAGGGAATACCTAGAATATACCTTATGGAGCTATGGCGGAAGGAAGAGGAAGATTTCTGTAGGAAGTTCTACTATTAATGAGTTTTTAAAGAATCCAATAAAGTGGTTAAAGAAGAGAATAGGAGAAGCAAGGCTTTACATGGAGATCAATCTAAGACCTCCATATCCTAGATACAGATTGCTCGATCTCCTCCGAGAACATATAGGGATAGATCCTGAGACAATAAGTGATCGAGAAATCATGAAGCTTCTTGAACAGAGACAAATAGTTATCAAGGGAGGCTATAACCGTGATATTGCATTAGTCAAGCTCTTTGAACACTATATTGAGAAGAAGCTTGTTGAGCCAACATTTGTTATTGACTATCCAAAAGGTTCATCACCATTAGCAAAACCTCATCGAAGAAATCCAAAGATTGTTGAGAGATTTGAGTTATTTATAGCTGGTCTTGAAGTAGCTAATGGATATACTGAGCAGAATAATGCTTATGAACAATATATTGCTTTTTGTGAACAGGAAGAAAGAAGAAGACTTGGTGATGAAGAAGCACAAGAACCAGATTACGATTTTGTAGAAGCTTTATGTGTTGGGATGCCTCCAGCTGGTGGTATAGGTATAGGTATTGATAGACTCGTAATGTTATTTACAGGCATAACAAGTATTAAAGAAGCAATACCATTTCCAATGGCTAAAAGAGCAAAATTTACATAAAGTTTATCTAATAATTGTTTAATTATTTTAACATAATTATATCTTTGTTTTACACTTACAAGGCAGTCATTTTTAAGCTTAGGAAAATATTATATGGGTTTAATCGACAATATGATCATTGAAGTATCTATGGTGGATATAATATGCCCGGGCTTGACTTCAGTAAGCTATCGTGGAGTATTATACGTGATCCCATATATAATTATATTGATTATAATAAGATTATTGAGAAGCCAATCATGGATTCTAAACCTGTTCAAAGAATGCGATGGTTAAGACAGTTACAACTTGCAAATATGGTGTATCCAGGTGCTGACCATTCACGTTTTCAACACAGTATAGGAGTAATGCATTTGGCTGGTCTATTTGCTGAGCACTTAGTTGTAGAATTAGAAGCTTTAGATGATCTTGGGGACTATAATAAGGATGAACTCATAGAAATTGCTAGAATATCAGGATTGCTTCATGA
>CAZVWZ010000163.1:0-2692 GCA_964631195.1 uncultured Desulfurococcaceae archaeon | reverse complement strand
AAATAATAGAATACGGCCTTAATAAAGAAGCGGATTTTGTCGATATAAGAGTTGAAGATTATACGTTAAACAGTATTGAACTTAGAGACGGCATTGTTCATACTGCATCCTCTGATAAGACGTTAGGCGCATCTGTAAGAGTGCTCTACAAGGGCTCTCTCGGATTTGCATCGACTTCAAAAGTAGATTATGACGGTCTTAAATCTGCAATAGAATCTGCTCTTAGATTTGCTAGATCTCTTGTAGGCTCAAGTAAACCAGTTAATATTTACAGGGTAAGTAGTAAGCATGATGTTGCCAAATATACTGTAGACCTTGATCCAAGAAATATAGATATGGGTATTAAAATAAGTGATCTTAAGGAATTACATAAAGCAATTACCGTTATGAGTAACCGTATTAAGACAGTTACTCTTAAGTATATGGATACGGTTGGAAAGACAATTTACATGTCTAGCGAGGAAAGATATATTGAGCAGAATGCGAGTTATACATGGCTCTATCTATGGGTAACTGGTCGTGAAGCAGATGTAATGGCTTCTGCAAGACATGAATTAGGTACTCGCCGAGGCTATGTTCTTTATAACAAGTTTCCACATGAACAAATAGCTAAGATAGTTGTCAATAGAATTGAGAATCAATTAAAAGCAAAAACGCCTAGAGGAGGAATGTTTCCAGCGGTTTTAGCTCCTGAAGTAGTGGGTGTATTTACACATGAAGCATTTGGGCATCTAGCAGAAGCTGATCTAACTATGTCTGGCAGTGTTTTAAGGGACAAGCTTGGTAAGAAAGTTGCTAGTGAACTAGTAACGATAATTGACGACCCAACCATACCTGATTCCTTTGGTATGTTTAAATATGATGATGAGGGTATTGAGGCTGTTCCAGTCACCATCGTTGAAAAAGGCGTACTCAAACAGTTAATGACTGATCGTATGTATGCTAATCTCATCGGTATGAAACCAACAGGTAATGCTAGAGCTGAAGATTATAGTGTACCTCCACTCATTAGGATGAGGACAACATATATTAAGCCAGGCGATATGACTAAGGAAGAGCTTTTTGAAGATATAAAGTTCGGCTACTATATCGTTGGTTTTCGTGGTGGACAAGCAAATATTGATGGTACGTTTCAGGTGGGTGTACAGGAAGCTTATGAAATAGTTAATGGAGAAATAGGAGATCCTGTCCGCAATATGAGTATTAGTGGGAACACTCTTGATACTCTAATGTTAGTTGATGGTGTTGGAAAAGACTTTGAAATAGGCTATGGTAGATGTGGTAAGGGACAAATGGTATTTGTTTCAGACGGAGGTCCCCATGTAAGAGTCAAAAAGATCCTTATTGGTGGGAGCCTATGAGTCGGGAAAAACTGAATTTATATGATATAGTTATTCTGGCTTTAAGGAAGGCTGTGAATCTTGGGGCTGATGAGGCCGAAGCTTATGCTATTCGAATAAAAGATCATGGAATTATGATAAATAATAATATGATAACAAGTACCGAAACACACTATGAAATAGGTGTTGGGATAAGAGTAGTTGTTGATGATAAAATTGGTTATGCTTCAACTAATAATTTGTCTATACAATCTATAGAAAAGACAATAATGGATGCTATAAGCATTGCTAAAGCATCAGAAAAAGATCCTTATTGGCAAGGCTTACCGATGCCTACAGAATATGAGGTACCAGAAAACTTGTATAGCGCGGATCTTGCTCGTGTTCCAGAGGATTCTTTAGCCGAAAAGGCAAGGCAACTACTTGATCTTATAATAAGTGATAAGAGACTAGTTGTAGTTTATGGTTCTGTATCAGCATCTTTATCGTCAATAGCTATTGCTAATACCAATGGAGTATCGAATATTCAGCATCTTACTCATTCTATAATATATGTAGGAGTTGTTGCTAATGAAAATGGAGATGTGACACCAATTGTTAGCGACTTTATTTATTCAAGAACAAATATTCCGGATGTAGAGTCTATAGCTAATAGAGTCAAGGACTATGCATTATCAAGTCTTCGTCCAGTTAAAATAAATTCTATGAAAGCTCCCGTAATACTACATCCAGGTGCAGTGAATAGTTTATTGCAGTATACATTGCTCGATGCAATTAGAGGGGATAATGTTGTACGGGGTAAGAGCTATTTAACGGGAAAAGAGGGTAAGCAGGTATTTTCTGAAAAACTAACTATTACTGATAATGGTTTGTTGAAGAATGGTTTATTTACAAGGATGTTTGATGATGAAGGGACAGCTATGAAGAATACATTAATTATAGAGAAAGGTATTGTACGTGGTTTTATTTTTGACAATTATTGGGCATTGAGATATGGATCTAATAGTACAGGTAATGCAATAAGATCAAGTTACAAGGGAATACCCAGGATAGCTCCAACAAATGTCATTATTAAGCAAGGAGATGCTTCCCTCGATGAAATTATTGCAGAGACTAGAAGAGGCTTACTCGTATATGAACTTCAGGGAGCACATAGTAGTAATCCAGAAACGGGAGAATATAGTGTTGTAGCTACTCCAGCATGGTATATAGAGAATGGTGTTCTTAAGCCTGTTAGAGGTGTAATGCTTTCTGGCAATATATATGACGACTTATCAAAGATAGAGTTTATGAGTAGAGAATATATGCAGAAAGGCCATGTTGTTGCACCATATATAAGGCTTGAAGATGTA
>CAZVWZ010000162.1:0-2699 GCA_964631195.1 uncultured Desulfurococcaceae archaeon | reverse complement strand
ATCCATGGATTACTCATCATATAATTAGCTACTTCGACAAAGCCCATGCCAACCATAAGTAATCTTAGTCTACGGCTAAGAAATTCTATTGGATGAATCCTCCCTGTATGGTATGATGGTGGAAGCTCTGTACCTGCTTCACCAATAACCTCATAGCCTATAGCCATGGCAATATCTTCAACGACATCTATCCATCCAAGAACGTCAATCCTGTATGGCGGCGGTTCTACAACTATGTATCCATCTCTTTTCCCAATTAATTTATATCCCATTTTAGATAATGCTTTAAACAATAGTTCATTATCCATTTTCAGGCCAATGATATTCCATGCATCGTCTATGGAGAACTCAATTCTACCTCCATGTATGCGTGGAGCACGGATAATGGTTTTATCAGGCATAATTGTATCTACAAAGATTATTTTTCTAGAGTTGCTTCGTTCAGCAACACTTGTAGCCATAATAGTAACCATATCAACTACTATTTTGGGGTCAAGTCCTGTAGAATCTATTAATACTCTCTTTGTATCTGAAGTAACCTTTGTATCTTCGCTATTAATTATTGGAGGCATACTAAGGATTAATCCATTGGGATCGCGTATTACAGGAAGTTTTTTCCATCCTTCGAGTAAATGTCTGTATTTAATGCCTTTCTCTGTAGACTCTAGGATCTCAAGTAAATTCATTTCTCTAGTCTCATCTAGAGGAGTAAATCTTGTAGTCCGTGGATCAACTAGTTCATAGTATACTGGAAGTCTAAATTTATCTAGATCGTATAATCCAATGCTAGCTTTTCTACGATCACGTGCGTATGTTATATGAAGTTTCTCCTGTAAATTCATAAGTTGAGTAATAGATTCATCATCAAGTTCTAGATCCTCAATAATAGCGAAGGCGATGTAGGGTCTTCTAGGAACACCCGTATTATATGCTTTTACTCCTCGATCCTCGAACATAAATTCGTTACCACCGATACTTAAGAGAAGCCTAAGTGCTCTAGCTAGCCCCTCAGCACTAAATAGGTCAGGGCGGTCGTGAGGCGCCTCATAGCTAATAGTATCATCAATTATCTCTTCAACTTCACACTTGACTCGAGGCAATAGATCCATTATTTCCTCATGGCTAAGGCTACGTCCCATAAGTCGTTCAAGATCCCATTTAGCAACAGTAATAACTGGCATTAATACTCACCATGAACTACTATCTCTATTATGTGATTATTGGGAACTAATTAAAGGATTTCTATCATGGCCTATTAATTATTATCTTCTAATACAATAGTAAATTATTGCATGGTGTAAGCATAATTTGTTTAAATCTTCAATATAGATTTAGAAAAATTTTTGAGAACATAGAAGTCTAAGGAAGGTAAGGATAGAGCGAAAACCTATTATGTATACACTACGCTATTCATAATAGTATTAATTATAGGATAGGATAAATCTATGGGGTTACATTATGGTTATTGTAAGTATTACTCCTGAAATAGCTCTTGATGAACTCTTTACTTATGCTGGTGGCCTAGGTGTCCTTGAAGCTGATAAGTTATACGGTGCTTCGAGAATAGGGCTTGACTATATTGTTTTATCAATTTTCTATAGGAGAGGATATGTTGACTACAGGTTTGATGGAGAAACACCTATTCCTTTACCTCAAAGACAGCCGAGAGAAGCTTGGAGGATATTAGAGCCTGAAGAAGAGTTTGCAATTAGCTTACGTGGGGAGGAAGTTATTGTTCGTCCATGGACATATGAACGTGGTTCTGCTAAGGCTGTACTTTTTGAAGCTGTTTGTCCTCGCTGGGCCCGCGTATTGACTGATCAGGTTTATGTTGAGAATAGTATTGAGGAACAATTTTTGAGATATGCTTTTCTTGCAAAATCAAGCGCATATTATCTTAAAGAAATTATTGGCTTAGAAAATATTAGTGTTATAGACTTACAGGAAGCTCATACATCATTACTTCTTCTAGCTTTGCCTTTAGAGAATCGTTATCGCCTTATAATACATACGCCTGGTCCATGGGGGCATCCCGGATTTCCTGGAGACTTTATTGCTCGAGAATTTGGTAGTTTCCTTGGAGACTATGTTATACTGACTGATATGGCTCTCGAGAGAATTGGGAAGGCTTTTGTTGTATCTCAGAAACACCGTGATATTATGGCTAAGGTATTTCCTAGATATAGTAATAAGATTACCGCAATAACTAATGGTGTCGATATACATAGATGGATGCATCCAAAGCTTTTAAAAGCATATTTAGAAAGTAATTTGTCAAAGGATATATTGAAAAATGTTAAAGGAGAAGCCCGTAGAGAGCTTGTGGCATTGCTTAAAAAGTATAAGGAGAAAATAGATCTTGGCGATAAATTAGTCATTGTATGGACTAGGAGACTTGCAAGATATAAAAGACCTGACTTTATAGCCCGTTTTATAGAGGATCATTATGATGTTAATGCTTTCTTCGTTCTAGGCGGTAAACCTCATCCAAGAGATAGTGATGGTCTAGGGTATGCAAGGTGGTTCCGTAGGCTTCATCTAAGATTTAGTAATGTAGTATATATTTATGACTATAATGTTGTAATTGCTAAGAAAATATTCCATGCAATGAATCTTTTACTATTCACTCCATTTAGTGGATGGGAGGCATGTGGTACAAGCTATATGAAAGCAGGGATCAATGGTGCACCTATACTATC
>CAZVWZ010000161.1:0-2727 GCA_964631195.1 uncultured Desulfurococcaceae archaeon | reverse complement strand
CTCCCATGGCTTAGCCCCACCCCGATAGCGGTCGGGTCCGGCAGGATCAACCGGAGTTGCGGCCGCAAGGGGGCGGGACGGTCTAATGGGTCTATGCATCCTCTATATGGGCAGATACCCTCCCCTACCTAGAAGTGGAGGGAGGGGTGCTGGCACTAGCCCCTTGTCAGACCCAAGCATCCCGAGGGTAAGGCCGGGGATTATCCCTCTTCAAGGCCCTCGGGGGGCTTGGGTCTCCATATCTTTTAGGTTATTAGCGTGAGTCAATACTAGCATAGTATGAGGGGGTATATATTTTTCTTGGTCATATCCCCGCGGCAGGAGATGGACTATTCATCCAATCCGGGCTAAGCCCGGTGTCCTAGTCATGCCGCCGCCGGGTGGCCGCGGGGCATGTATATATTTTGCTTTTTAGCCTCTTAAGTATTACCTCTCTATATTATCCAGATTCACAGATAATGCCTTAACCTATGGAACACTATATATTAATGCATAAATGATGTCTATGATATACATAGATAATATCATATGGAGGGAAAAGCTTATAGAATGGGCCCGCGGGGATTTGAACCCCGGACCTCCGCCTCGTAAGGGCGGCGTCCTAACCAGGCTAGACGACGGGCCCATTCAACTAGATTATTGATAATATCTTGGTAGGGGTTATATTGGTTACGGATACATATAGAACATTTATTCCCACTTCAAAACATAGATACTGTTAGTTTATACATATACATTATTTAAAGTGGGATTAAATGGGAAATCTTTAAATTTACAGTAATCGTATAAGGCTTTGAGAATATATATTTAGAATCTAGTCCTTAGATACTTACTTAATGTAGTTCATGGTGTATAGTATATGGGATTACAATATAGTTTAAATCTTACTAAGAAGGCTGGAGAGGTCTCTTTTACACTTCCCGATATAAGAAGCGGGGAGGAATTAGTATCTATTACACAAAGTGTGTGTCCCTACTGTTACCGTACATTACCAGCAACAATTGTTGAAAGAGAAGGTAAGCTCTATATTAGACGTGTTTGCCCCGAACACGGAGTTATAGAAGAACTTTACTATGGAGATGTTGAACTATATAAGAAATTCATCAAATGGGATATGGAGGGACGTGGATCTAGACACATATATACTCCATTGAAGAATATTTGTCCATTTAACTGTGGACTATGTCCACTACATAAAAACCATACTGCACTAATGAACTTAGTCCTAACAAATAGATGTAACCTTAGTTGCTGGTATTGCTTCTTCTATGCTGAAGCATCAGGCTATGTATATGAGCCTACACTTGAACAGATAGTTGAAATGGTTCGTGCAGCTAAAAAACAAGCAGTAGCCGTTAATGTACAGCTCACTGGCGGCGAACCAACACTTAGAGAGGATTTAATCGATATTGTTAGAGCTATAAAAGCTGAAGGAGTAAAGCATATGCAGCTAAATACTAATGGTATAAAGTTTGCAGAACTATACTTCGAAGATCCTGCTAAGGCTATAGAATATTCAAGAGCACTTAGAGTAAATGGTGTAAATACAATATACTTAAGCTTTGATGGTGTAACACCAATAACAAATTGGAAAAACCACTGGGAAGTACCGTATATACTAGAAGTATTCCGTAAATCAGGGATGACAAGCACTGTATTAGTACCAACAGTTATACGTGGAATAAATGATCACGAGGCTGGGGCCATAGTTAAGTTTGCTGCAAAACATATAGATGTAATACGTGGAGTTAATTTCCAGCCAGTAAGTCTTACAGGGCTTATGAAAAAACATGAAAGAGAAAAGTATCGTATAACGATTCCCGAAGTAATAAAGAAAATTGAAGAACAGACAGATGGAGAAATAGATAAGGAGGCATGGTTTCCAGTACCTGTAAGTGCTATATTCTCTAGATTTATTGAAGGATTTAGCGGCGAATTTAAGTTTGAAATGGATAATCATCCAGTATGTGGAGCAGCAACATATGTTTATGTAGATAGGGAAGGGAAAAAGATCAAGAAATTAATACCCATAACACACTTTGTAGATGTTGAAGGCCTACTAGAATACCTCAAAGAAAAATGGGAAGATTTAATCACAGGATCTAGTAGAATAATAACAGGACTTAAACTATTGTATACTATAAGAAAATTTATAGATAATAAAAAGGCTCCTAAAGAATTTGATCTATTTAAAATACTATTAAATATAATTATAAAGAGGAGTTATGAGGCACTAGGTGAATTACATTATAAAATGCTATTCGTAGGCCTTATGCACTTCATGGACCTCTATAACTATGATATACAGCGTGTAATGAGGTGTAATATACATTATGGAGTGCCTGATGGAAGACTAATACCATTCTGTGCATTCAATATATTTGAAGACATATACCGAGAATCAGTACAAAAACAATATGGTATACCATTAAAGGAGTGGTCAAGAAAATATGGATTGCCAGAAAACGTTACCGTAAAGAAATACGTTAGAAATAGAAGAATGCTTGAATCAAACCCGATATATAGAGAAGCATATGAAGGAATAATTGAACACGTCCTAAAGAAATAGAATAAAGCATTTAAAACACACAAGACAACAACAATATACCGAGAAAGCCGGGTCGTCTAGCGGCCAAGGATGCGGGGCTCTGGCCCATCCCGATGGGGAGAACCCCCGTGACCGGGGTTCGAATCCCCGCCCGGCTACCAATTCCTCTCATAGAAAAT
>CAZVWZ010000160.1:0-2742 GCA_964631195.1 uncultured Desulfurococcaceae archaeon | reverse complement strand
GTACCTGTCCTACCACATCCTCCTAAGCAATGTACATATATAATGTCATTTCTATTGATATGATAATCGATCTTCTCCAAGGCATATCCAATATTATATATTGGTTCAACGTGCAGATTCCTTATAGGATAATGATAAATATAACGTGTGTTCTTAGACCGTGCTACTATACGTGAAGCAAGTGAGATAACAGCGTCCGGATTAACTTCATCCACTAGGTATGGTGGACCACCATATAAGCTCTTAAATCTAAATAAAGGAGTATTCATCCTTCTCACCTTTATCTATGCCATACTTTACTAGATATTTATCTATACCTATTGACAGAATACTATAATGATACACTATACTACTTAGGTGGTAAACATATATGAGACTATATAATTATATATGGATTATATCAATAATTATTACAGTTTTGATGGTGTTTTACATATTGTACTTATCTATCCCAACATATAGAGAGCTAGAAACGGGCGAAGTAATTGTTAAGGAATCCGAGGTTTCTCTACCCTATCCTAAGAAAATTACCAATATGAGTGTAGAAGAAGCCATACTTTACCGTAGAAGTATAAGAGATTATACAGGCGATCCTATAACTGTAATGGAGCTTTCAATGATTCTCTGGGCAGCACAAGGTATAACGAATACACAGTATAGATTTCGTGCATCACCTAGCGCTGGAGCAACATATCCTTTAGAAATATATGTTGTAGTTGGCGAGAAGAAGGTTCTAGTCGAAGAAAATGTATTCATAGATGCCGGGATCTATAAATATGATGTTTATAGACATAGTCTAGTTCTTATAAAAGCAGGTGATTACAGGAAGCAATTAAGTGATGCAGCTCTTAGACAGGAATGGGTTAGGAATGCGGCTGTAGATATAGTTATTTGCGCAGTATATGAAAGAACTACATCTAGATACGGTGATCGAGGCATTAGATATGTTCACATAGAGGTAGGCCATGTAGGTCAAAACATATATCTAATGGCTACTGCCTTAAATCTTGGAACAGTTGCTGTTGGAGCTTTCTATGATGAACGAGTATCAGAGATCATTGGTGCAGCTGAGAACGAGAATCCATTGTATATAATGCCTATTGGCAGATCTATTAAACATTATAGAATAAGTTTTGATGAAATAAGAAATTTCTACAAAGAGAACAGGTGAATGTGTATGAAGAGATATCTTAAATATTTATTGCCTATTTTAGAGGGTTCATCTATTCCTTTACTATTTATTATTACAATATTGATCTTGAGTGGTTATGGGATTCTTTATCCGGCTAGGATAAAAATTTTAACCGGTGGATTAATGACGGAAGGACTTGCATATAAGATACATACAGATAAAATTATAAGATTATCAACATTAGTACTGTTGTTCATACATGGCTATGCGGGAGTATTAATTCTTATTGAAAAATATGTTAGAACCGAGTTATTGAAGAACGTGTTAATACTTATCTGTACTATCATTTTGGTATATCTCTATTCACTAATGATTCTACTGGATATATTGAGATAACTAAAAGTACGCAAATATTTCATATATAACTCAATCGTTATGATGTAGGAATTACCATTCTAATACCGTCTATATACGTCCATAGAATTTATATTTCGAATCATAACTTAATTTAAACTATGTGTTGTAGGTGGGGTATATGGTAAGCTATAACATTATTGTCGATCGTAGGCTTTGTAAGGGATGCAGTATATGTGTTGAAGTTTGTCCTAGAAAAGCCCTAAAGATGAACGGTGTTTGTAAGGAAACTGGTTATCCAAATCCTGTATTGACGGGGGAGTGTGTTGGATGTAGGCTCTGCATGTGGTTCTGTCCCGATCAAGCAATAGCAGTTGAAAAAGTAACTAGATAGCAATACAATGTTTTATTATAGCAAATTCTTTCCCTCTTTGCTACGTTGTTTTGTTTGCTATGTAAATTTTAATATAAAGCCTATAATCCTCTATATAACAATTAATAGAATTATTATGATATGTTAAATATTATTCAACTTCTTTTTAAATATTATAAAGGAAATTACTATAAGGTTGTTAATGGATGTAATATATGGGTATAATTATGGGTTATGTGAAAGTTAGGGCCAAGATTTGGAATATAGATGATCCTTCTAAAGAGGCTATAGTGACTTTATTGGCAGATACTGGGGCTATATATACTGTCTTGCCATCTAATCTCTTAAGAGAAATTGGTGTAAAGACTATTGGTAAGAGAAGCTTTAGGCTTGCTGACAATAGGGTTAAGGTATATGATCTCGGATTAATCGGCATTGAAATAAATGGCTTAAAGACACACACTCCAGTTATATTTGGCGAGGAAAACGTATATCTTTTAGGAGTTGTTACTTTGGAGGAACTTGGCCTTCAGGTTGATCCCTTAACTGGCGAGCTTAAGCCTTTAGAACTACTACTTATGTAATTTTGTACGTTCTCATAATGATCATTTCATATTTATTTGTTGAGACATACTAGTATTGTAAGAAAATAATATAATAAGGACATAGAACTTATTATTCACAACATCATTATACCTATTATGGACAGTTATTAGTGGGAGTGATATGGTTTGGATCACAGAATGCTTTTAACAGGTAACGAAGCAATTGTCTATGGGGCTATTGATGCTGGATGCCGTTTTTATGCGGGCTATCCAATAACTCCTTCAAGCGAGATCATGCATTTAATGGCTAAGGAATTGCCGCGTATAGGAGGAGTATT
>CAZVWZ010000159.1:0-2760 GCA_964631195.1 uncultured Desulfurococcaceae archaeon | reverse complement strand
ACTGGACAGAAGTTAGCCTCCATTGGAACTACGTGTCCATTAGGACACCATTTAATCTGATGTCCACAGAATGGACAGAATTTAGCTCCTGCTGGTATGGGTCCTTTACCGCAATATGGGCATCTAGCAACATATCCTTGGGGCTGTTGAGTAGATACTGCACCAACAGTTGCCTGTGATTGCTGAGGTTGTTGCTGTTGTTGATATGCTTGCTGAGGCGGAGGCTGTAGAGCCCATGGTATAGCTACTAATCCAGCACCAAATGCTGCACCACCAGCCTTTGTCTTCTCAATAGCTTCTGCAAACTTCCGGGCTGTCTCCTGCTGTACTAGATAAGGTGCCGCAGTACCCTGTAGTATCCAGAACATTCTCTCACGATACTCAGGCGGTACATCTAAGCCCTCAAACATCACATCTTCAAGCATAAGACCTAGTTCCTCAAATGCTTTTCTCAAAACCATAGTAGCTCTCTTACCTGCTTCAGCAGCCTTCTGATATAGGTCGCGGATGCTACTTTGGCTTATGAACGTCATTAGCTTTGTCAGGAAATAGCTACGGATATACTGGTCAAGTTCTTCCCTAGTGAACCGCTCATCAGGGCCAACAACTTTATTGACAAATAAGGCTGGATCAGCTACACGATAGTAGTAGACTCCATGGAACATTACGGGTATAAGTTCAACAGTCTGGCTTTTACCACCAAATTTACCTTGCATACGATTAATATTTACGAAAATAACTATTGCGCGGAATATACTCTCTCCATATAATCCCTCAACAATGCCCTTTAGGAAAGGCACATTTTGTGTATCAAGTACGTGCCTACCAGGGCCAAGAACACCATAAACTTTACCATCACGGTAGAAAACTGTGCGTTCCCACTCCTTAACAACAACTACAGAACCCCATGGAATAACCTCGTCAGGATATCTCCAGACAATATCTTCTGGGGAAGCATCTTTCCACTCAATAAGCTTTGGCTCAAGACCACCGACTTTACGGGTTACCTTACCAATACCCTTACCAATCTTATCCAAAACCATGTTTTACACCCTTAACACATACTATATATTCCCTTATTCATAAACTTATATGGAAAACAACATTTTATAGAAACCTATTTCTCTTCACTAGCACTAATCCAGCCTCTAACGATCTTCTCCCTCTCCAGCAGCCCCTTCCTAATATTAGCTATAAATTGAAAAGCATCCCTTATCTTATCACGAACTGGATTACCAAGCATTGTATCGTTCTTAAGACTAGCTATAAATTCACGTAGCTTCTCAACATCATCAACAAGGCCAGCATCAACTTCTCTAATCTTATCTAGATCCTCCTCTTGGATTTTAACAATATTATAATGAGGAGCATATCCATGTTCCGCCCAACGGATCTTATCCGTTATAAGCCTAAGCTCTCTCAGAACAGAATCAAATCGTTCAGCTGTATTGAAGTCGTATTCGGCCAAATAAGCAAGGACTTCTTCAAGATCTCTTATAGCATCAGTCAGTATACGGACCATGTACTCCCTAATCAATTTATCGTCTTCACGGATATACTCCTTTTTTCTATATCCATGAAAACCAGGTATTATATTAAGTAGCTTCTCAAGTATAGCTTGTTTTTTAACCAAGATACACACCTAAGGTATAGTATATAATAATATTATCTAGTGGTTATACATAAATCTGTCACCAATAATAAGTTTGCATCTATATCACCTAGCAATTGAAAAAGTAAGAAGAAGTAAATGAACTACTTCTGTGAAAAACTAGCATATATAACTAGTCCACCAATCCCAGCCAAGAATATAGCTAATCCCATTAATCCATCTCCTGTAATATTCCAAATACCAATGGATAACGATAATATTAAGAAGAATAAACCCCACAGACTATAATATACTCTCTCCATTCTCTCCAAACGTACATAAGCATTAACAAGTAATAAAACACCAATAATAACAAAGTTTAATGAAATGAGTAAAGGTAAAGGCAATAATGCTTTCGATAATACTATTATATCGATGGCAATCATTATTATTACGATTCCTGCTATTATTCCATATAAACTCGTTTTAAGTATGGACAAAATAATCTCACCTGCATAAATACTATAGAATATATTCTATATCAATTATTTGCTTGCAACACAATTCATAGTTATTGATCAATAACATTTAGTCATGAATATCATAATAGAGACCGTGGATAAGGTATATTACCTATTATAATATTATTTATTATATGGAGAAAGCGATCTACCATTTAATGTCTATTGATCATATGATGGAGGATTATTTAAATAATACATTTATTTCAATGTTTTTATATCTCTGAGTAAAATTATACTAATGAGGATGTACGTTGAATACTGATATTATAAAGCTATTTTTTGCTACAATCTTCTCTATATTGTTTACGGTATCATTATTTTATGCAACATTTATTTTGCCAATATATCTAAACACTTTATTGAGAAGAATATTCCCAGATATTTTTCAGTGGGAAGTAGTACCAGAGCACATAGGATCTTTATTTAACTGTGCTTTATTTATTGGTGCGGTTGCACTCTTTTTATCAATAGGGCTCATTATTCTTGGCTTTATGTATCGTTGGACTAAAGTCAGCTTTATTGGTGCCTTTACAATATATCTACCTGTATTTAGTGGCTTTGCAGCTTCGATGTTTTTATTTGCTGGTATTGGTGTTTTAAGATTTATATGGTATCCTCTTGTTCAGATAATGGGTGGTTTTGCAG
>CAZVWZ010000158.1:0-2816 GCA_964631195.1 uncultured Desulfurococcaceae archaeon | reverse complement strand
TTACTGGAATTGTTCAAGGCGTTGGCTTCAGGCCTTTTATTCACAGAATAGCCTTGTCTAATAAACTATATGGATATGTTAAAAACGTCGGCGGATCTGAAGTAGAGATTTGGATTGAGGGAGCTTACGAAAATTATTCTAAATTCATAAGAGATCTCTATTCTAAGAAGCCTCCTCCAGCAATTATTGATGAAGTGGAGATTTATTTTGAAGAACCTAGAGGGTATACTACATTTAATATACTTAAGAGTGAAAAAGGTAGATTAAAATATTCCATGATACCTCCTGATCTAGGTATATGTGAATACTGTTTAAAGGAGATACTTGATCCATATGATAAAAGATATAGGTATGCATTTAATTCATGTGCTTGGTGTGGTCCGAGATATTCTATGATGTATAGTGTACCATATGATCGAGAAAATACTTCTATGAGAAAATATAAACTATGTAGTGAATGTTTTCACGAATATACTAATATAAATGACATTAGACGATATCATGCACAAGGTATAAGCTGTCCAA
Organism: uncultured Desulfurococcaceae archaeon; assembly: GCA_964631195.1. Lineage (GTDB taxonomy): Archaea > Thermoproteota > Thermoprotei_A > Sulfolobales > Desulfurococcaceae > CAZHDB01. The sequence goes on along the minus strand of CAZVWZ010000158.1, from coordinate 2,291 downwards.
AGGATGGGCCGAAGTTATGGATAACTAATTCTAGAGGAGAGGTTATTGATACGAAGGATCCTATTAAGGAGGCTGCCAAATTAATAGATGAAGGATACATTTTAGCAATAAAGGGTCTTGGAGGATATCATATAGCAGCCCTAGCCAGTGATGACGATATTGTGTTAAAGCTTAGAGAAAGAAAGAAAAGACCAACAAAACCTTTTGCTGTTATGGCTTTAGACATAAGTATTGCTGGAAAACTAGTATTTATAGATGAAAACGCTAGGATTCTTCTAGAATCTCCGCAAAAACCTATTGTTTTACTAAAGAAGAAACCTGATACACCCGTTTCAAGATACGTCTCGCCCGGATTATCTCATGAAGGAGTTTTTCTTCCATATACTGGTCTCCATTATCTTCTGCTTATGGAGACATGCGATAAATTCTTGATAATGACTAGCGGTAATAGACATGGTAAGCCCATGTGTATTGATGAGAAGTGTGCTTATAATGAATTAGGTAGTATTGTTGATTATTTCTTGGTACATGATAGGGAAATTGTTAATCGAGTAGATGACTCGGTTATTAGATTTACATGTGGTAAGCCTATTCTTCTACGCAGAGGTAGAGGTTATGCACCTATATGGATAAAGATCCCGTTTAAACTATCTAACAAATACATAGCTTTCGGTAGCGATCTACAGACTGCAGCGGCTATAGGCTTTGATGATAAGATTGTTCTAACTCAATATATTGGCGATGTTGATGATTTTGATGTACTTGATGATATGGATAAGTATGTAAGATTTCTAGCTGATAACTATGGTATAAGCCTTGATAAAGCTGTATTGATCGTTGATAAGCATCCAGATTATAGTTCTAGGAAGCTCGCTGAGACGTATGCAAAGAATTATGGAAATAAAATTATAGAAGTGCAACATCATGTAGCTCATGTGCTATCAACGGCAATAGATCATGGAGTTTATGATAATATTATTGGCATAGCTATTGATGGCATAGGCTATGGCGATGACAATGCCATATGGGGTGGAGAGGTAATAGAAATTAATATGCATAAGGGTTCTTATAGGAGGATAGGCCATTTAGAATATCAGCCTCTTGTAGGCGATCGATCGGTATATTATCCTATTAGATTTTTCTTATCTGTATTAAATAAGAGGCTAAATTATAAGGAATTAAAGAGAATCATAAATAAGTATGAACTTTATAAATTTGTTAGTGGAGGATTTAGAGAATTAGAGATCCTATTAAGAAGTATTGAAAAAGGTATGTACATGGATACTTCTAGTATGGGTAGATTACTTGATGGAGTCTCTGCTTTTCTTGGAATATCTACTTATAGAAGTTATGAAGGTGAGCCTGCTATCAAACTTGAGGCTTATTCTACTAAGGGTACTTATTTAAATGATCATTTAAAGCCGGGTATCCTTATATTAGAAGATAAATATATTGTACAAACAACCGATCTTTATTTAGAATTAATTGAACTTATAGATAACTATAAAAAGAGAGATCTAGCACTCACTTTTCAATATAATATTGGTAAAGCACTTGGTGAAATAGCATATTATGGTATTAAAGGACGGAGAAATGTTATCCCAAAGATATTCCTGGGCGGTGGAGCTGCAGTTAATGATTATATAGTTTCAGGTATAATTGACGTTCTTAGCCAACACGATATACAAGTAGTTCTGCCTAAAAGAGTGCCGGCTAATGATGGAGGTATTTCTTTAGGTCAAATAGTTTATGCCGAAATCATGCTCAATAATCGACTAATGTATAATTGATGTACTAGCAACTTTTCTAATAAAATTAAGTACTTATAGATTAGGGTTCCCTAACTTAAACTTTATTTTTTACTAGTACTATTCTATTTCATTGGAGCCTAACATTAACTGATCTGTTGAACCAATGATAAATTATGTTTAAATACTCAATAGGCTGAGGAAGCTATCGCTATGATGTGGTGGGGTAATTGATAGATAGCCTAGATATGCTTGGTATTCTTATCCCTTTTCTAGCTCTCTCTTCATTTACAATACCGTTATTTAGCTTACTAATTAAGAGAAAAATTTTCTATGACATCTATGTATTAGCCTTAGGAACTATAGCACTATACTTTACTTACAATATATTGATAACTGTATTAGATCTTAACTCCCCGATTATGTATAGATTTGGGGGATGGCCTCCACCACTAGGCATAGCATATGAAGTTGATCCATTTAATGGTATTCTAGGATTATTTACAGCAGCTACCATGTGGCTCATAATAATCTACAGTATAT
>CAZVWZ010000157.1:0-2822 GCA_964631195.1 uncultured Desulfurococcaceae archaeon | reverse complement strand
ACCACTATTGCATCATAAAACATGTCTGTAAATAAATAAATTGCTCTAAAATGATCCATATTAACTTAATAATATAAGTGATTAATCATATATTCATGTTGACACTACAATCAGACTCTCCATTAAAGAGATGAGAAAAAATAAAAGAATGTTAATCTACAAAATGTATTGCTCTTGTTGGACACACACTTGTACAGAGTCCACAGCCATAACAATTAGTTGTATTTACAATAGCTATTTCCTTCTCCTTACCATCAATCTCTACCTTCTCTACATGTACAGCATCATAGTCACATACTTGCTCACATAATCCACAGCCAATACACTTCTTTGAATCAACAACTGGTGGTAGAGCCCATGTACGCCTCGGTTTATCGACAATATATTTTAGTGCTATACCTTTAACGTCTTCAATACTGTCATAGCCATGGTGTTTAAGCCATATTTCTATTTCTTTTAATATTCTACGAAATACTCCAAACCCTTCTACAAGAGCCGCTGTACAGATCTGGACTGCAGAGGCACCAGCCATAAAGTATTCTATAACGTCTTCTCCACGGCTAATACCGCCTACGCCAATAACTGGTATCTTAGTGTGTTTAGCAACGATAGCTACTACAGCTAGTGCCAGCGGCTTTAATGCGGGACCACTCATCCATCCATAACCCCATGGACCACCTACAATGGGCTTACCTGTTTCTAAGTCAATGCTTAGCGCAGGGCCTATGGTATTAGTGGCTACTATAGCATCAACACCTACCTTCTCTAGTTCCTTAACTAGATCTGGTATGTCAGGTGTAAAAGGTGATAATTTAGCAAATATGGGTATATCAACGGCTTCACGGAGGGCCTTAGCAGCTTCTACAACAGGTCTCCAGTCCTGGCCAATATAGTGTGTTGAGAATTCTATGGCATCAGCTCCAGCCTTCTGTACTTTAGGGCCTAGAAGCCTTAGTTCATCCGGTTTATAGCCTATGCTAACAATAAATGGTACTCCATGTTCGACAGCATATTTCTTTACCAATGGATATTCCCGTTCGAGATAGTGTTCATGGGGTATATCGCTCCATAGCTCTGCATTAAGCATTGCATAGAATACACGGTAGCTTCCAAGATTAGGTACTGGAGTAGCCTTAACTTTTCCAGGAGCCAGTGTCTTTAACAAGGTACCAGTTGTAATTCCTCGATCAACTACTGCCATGCTAGGCCTAGGCACAATAGCTGGTACAACGCTAATAGTCTTTGCAACAACGCCTCCAACACCAGCATCAATAAGCTTCTTCATCATCTCAGCATCTCTCGATATAGGGCATGCAGCATTCATCAATGGATTCCTAAACTTTAAACCAGCAAATGAAACTTCTAGATCAACCATATATGTCACCTTCCCCAAATATAGAACTAATTATTCAGAAATACTATTGCCTAAGATATAATAAAAACCTTTTATACAGAATAGAATGCCTAGTTTCTCGATAATAATTTTATAGAGTTCTTTACAACTTCATGCATTATAGGATCTTTGACATATTTACCGAGATCTATTCCCTCCACAATTGTCTCCCTTACTTCCCATGGAAATACGATCCATTTATCTGTAACGCCATAGTACAGATCTGGGGTTGTCATAGCCCATGGTTTAACATATATTGCTAAAGAAACTATTTTCTCAGCATCATATCTAGTAAGTTCTTCAATCACTAGCTGCAGAGTCTTACCAGTATCAACTACATCATCTACTATGAGAACACGTTTACCAGTAACGCCTAATGTTGGGGGCTGTGTAATGACTGGTTTCTTACTGTGTATCCCTACTCCTTTATAGAATTTAACGCCAATAACACCTAGTTCTTCAATATCTAGTAGATCCATAAGTATTCTAGCTGGTATAAGTCCTCCCTTCATAATAGCATATATTGTATCAAACTCCATGCTGGAATCCTTTATCCTAAGAGCTAGATCAAGAAGTATTCTATGGAGCTCATTCCAGCCTAGAAACATTATTTTTATCTCTTTATCGCTTGCCATAGAACAAGGTATGCAGAAGCTAATTAATTAACTTTATCTCTCAAGCATAACTGTTATTAGCCACGTTTTAACCATAGTAATGTAGGGCACATGGTTAAGTACATATTCATTACTGGTGGAGTACTTTCTGGTCTTGGTAAAGGTATTATTACAGCTTCTACAGGCTTATTATTAAAGTCAATGGGCTATAGTGTTACAGCTATAAAGATCGATCCCTATGTAAATGTTGATGCTGGTACAATGAATCCATTTATGCATGGAGAAGTTTTTGTTACAGAGGATGGAGGCGAAACAGATCTTGATATAGGCCATTACGAGAGATTTCTTGATGTGAACTTGTCTAAGAGAAATAATATTACAACAGGACAGATATACTCTAGCGTTATAGAGAAGGAGCGTAAAGGTGATTATCTTGGACAATGTGTACAGATAATACCGCATGTTACTGATGAGATAAAGAATAGGATTAGGGAAGTTGCTAAAGAATACAATGTTGACATAGTCCTCGTAGAAATTGGTGGTACTGTTGGAGATATTGAGAGTCTTCCATTTCTAGAAGCAATTAGGCAGATGAGGATAGAGGAAGGGCCTCAGAATACAATGTTTATACATGTAGCATTATCACCTATTCTCAAGACAACTGGTGAGCAAAAGACTAAGCCTGTACAGCATAGTGTTCAAGAGCTCCGTAGAATAGGTATACAGCCAGACGCTATAGTTGTAAGATCTGAGAGAGATCTAGAGGATGAGGCAAGAGCTAAAATAGCATTATATTCAAATCTACCTCCGAAAGC
>CAZVWZ010000156.1:0-2851 GCA_964631195.1 uncultured Desulfurococcaceae archaeon | reverse complement strand
GCTCTATCAAGAGCTTTAGGATCGCTTATTCCTTCAACGACAATAACAATAAGATCGCCGCTTTGATAAGCCTTTTTATAATTACCTTTTCTAAGTTCCTTAAAAACTCGTTCTTCAAGATCGATTAATTCCTTCATAATCGGGATCTCGTATCTATCAACAATACCACTATCAACGAGTCTCTGGCATCTAGGGCAAAGAATACCGCTTTTTATGCAAATCCTGTCTAATGGGTATTTCAACTACCCTTGTCACCACCTATACTTACTCCTACATATAAAAAACTATATATCTCCATATACAATTAGAGGTTAAATAACTCTATTCCTCAAATTAGTAAAAATTAATGGTATGACGAAAAAAGTATATTGAATCAGAAAGGATGTTCCTTCATCATCTAATGTCGATAGATTGGTCGCTCATCATTATATATAGTCTATCTACTAAATTCTTCTAAAGCTTTCTCTACAAGCTGCATATAAGCCAATTGAGGGCCTCCTCCCATTAATACGGCAACCCATGCGGCCTCACGGATCTCTTCAGGCTTAGCTCCAGCATCTAGAGCTGACTTTACATGAAATGCTATACACCATTGGCATTGGGCTACAACTGATATTGCTACAGCTATCAGTTCCTTAATTTTAGTGTCAAGATAACCCGGCTTTTCAATTACCTCTAAAAGTTCCATAAACTTGGATATTTGTTCAGGACTTTTTTCTTTCCATAAGCCTATATACTTATAAAACTCTTTAAGTAAGTCCTTCATAGACAAGTAATAATCACCATGTAGTGGAATTATGTATATACAGTTATAGGTTTATCTACGAGTTTATCGACGAAGATATTCAAATAAAGTATTTCTCTAGTAATACATTCTCTTACACTTTAAGAGTATTATTTATTCAACTTTATTTTCAGGGTGTTCTTCAGTTGGATGATAGTTTAAGTTTTTTGTATAATTTTTTGAAAGTATATGGTGTTGATAGACCGTTTATTCATAGCCTGGTTTTTTGGTTATGGAGGAAATTTGGCCAAGAAATACCTAGTAAATATCATAATTGTGAATGGAGGCTTACTATTCATGGAGTTTTTTGCGATGAGCTAGAAAAAGATCTACAATACCTGCTTGACATAGGCGCTATTAAACAGGGTAGTTCTGGCCTTATAGAGTTCGCTAATAATAAACCCTATGTATATATAGAAAGAATTAACGAGGTCATCAATGAAGCTACGATAATATATTTGAATGATGTATTCTCTTTTAAATTAGATTCTAAGAAGTTTCGGGAATGACTTTTTCTCTTAATCCAGTAATTTCTCTTATTTCTTCCTCTATTAATGAAAGCATGTTCTTCAATTGTTCATCGCTTAGACTATTATATAATTCTCTCCACATATAAACGGTAATTAGTATCTCGTCTTCGACACCTCTCTTCTTAACAAAACTATCTATATTTTCTATACGAAAATCTATTGGTGTCTCACCACGAGTTCGTGCAATGTATACATATTCTGTTATTTCTTTAGCGGATGTTGGGTAAGCTGTTATTTTTGTAATTTTGATTTTTATTTTATCATGCTCTATATCTATTCCTAAACTATCCCTTACATTCTCTATGATACCTGTTAGAAGGAGATCAATCATTTTATTTCCATATTTCTTAGAAAGGAACAAGCTCATACCTTTCTTAGGGAAGTGGTATCTAACTATTTTCTTCCAAGGCATTTTCCTATAATGTAAAATACCCTTAATTGTATCTAGCACATCTCTTGCTCGTTCACCACAATAGTGGTGAAGCTTATCTATTGATAAATTACTCCACTTTAATATGAGACCATATATCGTATGATCAGTTAAAGTAGTGTATAAGTTATATTCTCCTTCGCGTATCATTTTATCGATAGTCTCTGTAACCATAGACTTTATTTCATCACATTCAAATACTGTACCCATTAATTCGTCAAAAGCTAGGTTAACAGGGTGTAGATATACGTTCTTATACATGAATTTTCTAGCGTTAAGCAATCTTATTAGATCGTCTAAGCCTTTATCAGATATAGCTGGTACAAGTAGACCTTTATGGCTCACAAGATATGTTTGAAGAATGAGCCAGTCAACATTTATCATACCAATAGGTGTCTTTGTATAATAGCTATCTCTAATAAGATAATCCAGTATATCTGCTGGATACAAAAAATCACGTACTACCATGCGAACTATTCTACCAGCTTGATCTAATGGATCAGTTGATGGTGCTTCCTTTAAGTAAAAATCATCCTTACCTAATATACCCATAGATAAAAGATCTGTGCCTATAATAGCTCCTTCAGGTGGCTTCATCACTCGATCAAGAAGTTCTACAACAGTATCGGGATCTATTCCTGTACCACTGGATTTTAAAACTCCAAGAACGTGTTTTCTTAAATAGTCTCTATATATTAAATAACCCAAGATCTCATGATTACCTATACGATAGCCTAGATAGTTGGTCTTGCTATAAACATATCGATCAAAAGAATGACTAAATGGTCCATGGCCTATATCATGTAGTAAACCTGCTATTCTTGCAGCGACAAGAACCTCTCTAGGCATATTATAGAAAACTCTTACTTCTTCATAAGGTATTTTATTCCTTAATGTATCAAGTCGGCTAAGTAGATTATTCATGAATTTATAGGCTACATGCATAACTCCAATACTATGGCTAAACCTTGTATGAGTGGCAGATGGATATACTAGGTGCGTTAACTGTAATTGGTACAGATAGCGTAGTCTTTGTAGAACCCATGTATCCATAACCTGTGCTTCAATATCCTTAGAATAAGGTATATAGTCATAGATAACATCATG
>CAZVWZ010000155.1:0-2870 GCA_964631195.1 uncultured Desulfurococcaceae archaeon | reverse complement strand
GAATGGTGATGCATGGTTTAAAATCAACCTTACCTGTGTCCATGGATGATATGATACATCATGTTAGGGCTGTAGTTGCTGCAAAGCCTAGGGCACTTGTTATTGGAGATATGCCTTTTCTTAGCTATGAGACAAGTATTGAGGATGCTATTAGAAATGCTGGTTTACTTGTTAAGGCTGGAGCTGAGGCTGTAAAGCTTGAGGGAGGAGTTGAAATGGTTGATAGAGTTAAGGCCATTGTTGATGCAGGTATACCTGTTATGGGGCATATAGGTTTAACTCCTCAAAGATATCTTAGATTTGGTGGATATAGGAGGAGAGGTAGAAGAATTGAGGAAGCTAAGAAAATTATTGAGGATGCAAAAGCTCTTGAAGAGGCAGGTGTATTTGCAATAGTCATAGAATTTACAGCTGCTGAAGTAGCTAAAGCTATTACTGAAGAAGTTAGTGTACCAACAATATGTATTGGCAGTGGCCCGTACTGCGATGGCCAAGTACTTGTTCTCCACGATATACTTGGACTATATGATGAAATACCCTCATTTGCTAAGAAGTATGTGGATTTATCGAAAATAGTTATTGAAGCTATTAGCCGCTATGCATACGAGGTTAGAAATGGATTATTTCCATCTAAAGAACACTACTTTACTATGAAGGAAAAGGATAGAGAGATGTTTCTAAAGAAGTTATGAAAACTTGTTAAAACATAGATAAATATATAATTGAAAAAGAAGTGCTATTATACGTTGTTAAACATCATCCCATTAAGGCTCTCTGTATATATGCATATAGTTCCTTTAAATAGTTATTAATGCTTTCCACCTTCTTCTCAAGTATCTCCACCCTCGTTTCAAGTTTAATTAATCTCTCCCTTATCTCCATTATTTCACTTGTAGACAATACTCCCACCTAATCAAAACCACGATTTCACATTGTACTTATATAGAATACTATTAAAGCTTTGCTAAGATCAATCGTTGTATAATCGTTAATTTATCTATTCTAAATAAAACCATTGATATATTTATAAGCATTGACTGTCAATCGTTAGTTATCTAATCTTTGTATAATCGTTAATTATAAATTACAGAAAATACAATCATTTTTATCATTTGAAATAAAACTGAAACACTTATATATGAATTGATTAGAAGATAAAATAGATAACTAATTACTCAATAGGTGAATGTATTGGGTGAAAAACCAACCGCTGCATTTGTATTAGCATTAATAGCTGGTATTCTTGGATTAATAGTCGGTATTATCTATGCTATAGCAGCAGCCGTTATAGGAGCGGGACTCATAGGAGCAGGAGCTGCTGTCATGCCTGGAATGGCTGGTTTAGGCGGTATAGTAATGATTTTAGGATTCTGGTGGCTCATAGCTAGCATTTTAATAATTGTTGGAGCTATATGGATTAACAGCGGCGACCCTGGTAAGGTCCGCAATGGCGGTATAATGGTTCTAATATTCTCCATATTAAGTCTGCCGAACCTTCTAGTATTCATACTAGGTTTAATTGGAGGAATTCTAGCTCTAACATGGAAGCCGTCTAAAAAGAAAGTTACCGAAGCTGCATTGCCAGCTCCTCCTCCACCGCCAGGATAAAATAATTTATCTATTGAAAACTACCTCACATAATATTATTTTTTCAAGATCTAATGAACTAAAATTATAAATTCAGCCGTAATCCTTGGAATCCAGCAATCATGCACCAAGACATTGAAGATGAAATCTAAATTACTTGGAAATAGAATTAATTATATTCTTTATCAGGATCTATGGAAATAGTGGGGAACAAATAGGTTAATAATCCCGTGTTTTTGAAATGTTAATTGTTAAGCCTTGATCCGCTATCTTCTTCAATCTATCAAGAATGTATTTTACCACTTTCGATAAGTTATCATCATTATCGAATGAATTAACCATTTGCTTTAATGATTCATTATCCATGGACTGCATGGACTTAGAGTATTTAATGAGTAATGGCATTGCTCTAACAACATTGTCTACAATAGTTATATTTGCCGTTCTTGAAGTCCTAGAGAATGGATTAAGATCTATTGCAATAACAAATTTCCCTATTTTTCTCAAAGCCTCTGTACGATCTCCATCTTCTAATGGTACAAGAACAACATCAGCTTTTAAAATTCCTCTTGGACTAACTCTTCTCCTTTCACTAAATAGTTCTGGTATAGTTGCTGAAGCATCTTCACCTACTCCTAATACTTCGCTGGCTCCATGTTTGTAGAGCCATTTAGCAATAGCTTCTTCTCTTTCCCTTGTTCTATAGAATAAATTGACTTCTATCTTTGCATTTACAGTCTTTGCTAGCTCTACTATTTCCCTAGGTACCAGTGCAGCTACATTTCCATTGACTGATATAACTGGGTATTTAGCAGTCAATAATGCAGCTGCAGCAGCCTTTAATGCTTCATGAGCTGGCTCGATTGTTTTTTCACCCAATATATAGTCAAAGGCTTCGCCTCTACCATGAGCTATTAATCCCGCAAGAGCTACAAGTCCATTTTTATAACCATCAACGAGTTTTTCCCTAATCAATAGACTTTCTCTTCTTGGATGAGTCGGAGGTATATGCATCTACATAACACCTAATTGAAGTTATATCTAATCCTATATTATTGATTTATCAATGGATCTATTTTAATATACTCTTAAATTACATTGCCTCACGTATTATCTATAGCTAAATATGTTTTGAGGAGAGGAGTTTTGCGTATAAGGCTTGGTTACGGGAAACCAGTAATAGAGCCTAAAGAATTTATTCGTGGAAATAGCAGGGGAGACATACTAAGAAATTCTATTATAGTATTTAGTAGGTTTACAGCTAAGACTATAAAGAAGTACTT
>CAZVWZ010000154.1:0-2884 GCA_964631195.1 uncultured Desulfurococcaceae archaeon | reverse complement strand
AATCATAATAGTTCACACCTGCAAGACTGGCAGCTACAAAAGCAGCTATTCTAGCAGTAGCCTGAGTATCAAGCTCGGTTAAGGGATTTGCCGTAAAGAATACTCTTCCACTACCTGGATAGGCTATATATAATGTAACATTCGATAATACTCCCACTCCGCTTTCTTCACTTGTTACAGCAGGAGCATAAACCATTATTGAATAAATTTTCTTATAAAACATATCACCCATAGATTGAGTTAAGGGTGATATAATAGATATAATTAAAACTAAGAATATAAACATAAATCCTAATTTCATCCCGCCCAGCCTCCGGTCAAGTCTCTAATACATTAGACAATAGATATAGTTTATACGTTTTTTCCATGGATCGGTTTGTCAAACAGTTAAAATTCTCATAGAAAATTAACATTATTTTATAGAATACCTTCAAAAATTAGTAACAGAAATAATTTAATAATTTTTTAATTGCAATTATTCAATACTTGTTCCAAGTAAGTATAATTTTAATATCTACATGATAATATATTTATTAGTAACTATACTCAAAATAATTTAATAATTAATACTTCATATTAGTTAATTTTACTATTGAGAAATCAGTAGAATCAAGAATAGCTTCTCTATGATCCGCTAAAATAGTCATAATCGTATAAGATGTCTCTTTATATATCTTAATTATAACTTCAATAGAATATGTTTGGATAATAATTTATTAATTGCAAAGTAATATTTCTAAAAAATATGGTCACTTTCATATTTCAAAAATCAAACATGAACGCAAGACAACATAGACTAAAACTACACATCACTTGCAAATTATACATTAATAATCAATTCAAAAATGGACATTTCTTAAGATTAAGAAATAGTCTATTAAAATTAAGTAGAAATCGCATGTAAAATACTAGTATTTTCTATTAGAGAAAAATTTATAGTTTATTACAAAATAAATTTAATTCATTAATAATAATATATGATATTGAGAAATTTAATTTTATAGAAAATGTTGATTAACATCTTAATAATGTTATATATTATTTTGCGAAAAAAATTAAATTCTTAAAATCCGAAATGATAACAAGTTAAGAAATTATTCTAGGTGATATATTGGACAAAACGTCTACAAAGACCATAGGCATCATTGTCGCCGTACTAATCATTATTGCATTACTAGTAGTCTATATGTATATGGGTGGATTCATTGGTGGTGGAGCACCAGAAGAAACGCCTGCTAAAAACTGGCCCGAGACATTAAGATTTTTACATGGCTCTCCTGGAGGAACTTGGGAACAAATAGGGGGCGCTTTTGCAGAAATATTGACTGAAGAACTAATTCCAACCACTACTAGAACGGGTGGCGGTGTAAGCAATATTGTAAATCTTAATGATGGTAATGGTGACCTAGGACTTACTGGAGCAATATTAGGAGCTCCTGCAATGAAGGGAGAAGATCCCTTCGATAAGAAGATAGACAATGTAGCTGCTATTGCAAACTTATATACTCAATGGTTCTACTTTGTCATAGACAAGGAATTCGCTGATACTCACAATATTAAGTATGTTGACGATATCTTTAATAATAAAATACCAATTAGAATGGCCTTACTTAAACCGGGAACTCTTTCAGAATTTACTGCTAGATCCCTCCTTAAAACTTGTTACGGTGTTACATACGACGATATTAAGAGCTGGGGAGGAGAAGTTGTTTATGCATCATATACAGATGGTGCCAACATGCTTATAAATGGACTTATAGACGCCTTTGCCTTCACTGTATCAAATCCAACGTCGGTTGTAATGAATATTGAAGCTAAGAAGAGCATCTATATATTACCTATATCGGATGAAGCAAGAGAGAAAATGGCCCAAGAATACGGAACTGTAACCTTCGTATTTCAACCAGGCGATTATAACTGTATAACTGAGCCTACACCTACAATAGGAACATATACACAGCTAATTGTTAGAAAAGATCTTCCAGAAGATCTCGTATATGAAATAACTAAAATATTCTTTAAACACAAAGACGAACTAGCACAATCAATAAAAGCATTAGGAGAACTAAGTATTGAGGAATGCGCTAAAAACACAGTATTTCCACTACATCCGGGTGCAGAAAAATATTATAAAGAGGAAGGTGCTTTAACTGGGTAAAAATATTATTATTTTTTCCCCTTCATTAGAGGTGATAGGTAAATATGAGGAAATTAAGTGGCAAAATCAAAATAATTGTTTTAACATACTGTATTATATCTTCATTGTTCCACCTATATGCCGTTCTTTCGAGAATGCACTCCTTATTATTAAGAAGTACTCATTTAATGTTTCTCTTACCACTTGCCTTTATTTTCTATCCAGCTCATAAAAATGCTCCAAAAGATAGGGTACCATGGTATGATTGGATACTTGCCATTCTAGCAGCATTACCCGGCCTGTATGTCCTTATAGAGTTTGATTGGGTAATAAGTAGAGTGTGGAGTGTTACGCCTCTTAGATTTATAGAGAAAATACTAGGTGCCATATTGATAATTTTGATTATTGAAGCTACACGAAGGACCGTAGGCTATGCACTAGCATGTCTTGCATTGTTCTTTACTATTTATCCATTATTTGCTTCTCATTTTCCAGGTTTATTGAGGGGCGGTTCAGCATCCTTGGATGAGCTAATAGAAACAAATTATTTGACAACAGAAGGAATTTTAAGCATTCCTATAGGTGTATCAGCAACTATTGTAATACTATTCCTGATATTTGCAGCTTTTCTAGAAAAAGCTGGAATAGGAAAGTATTTTATGAAAGCAGTTATTTCCTTAGTTGGAAGAAAAAGAGGAGGTCCTGCCAAAGTTGCTGTGATCTCAAGTGGATTCTTTGGGATGCTCT
>CAZVWZ010000153.1:0-2897 GCA_964631195.1 uncultured Desulfurococcaceae archaeon | reverse complement strand
CTAATATTGGTATTTATGGAAATTATTGATGAAGAGCATATGAGGGATATTATAAATAAGTTCAAAGAATGTCCTAGAATGGTATTGTTGGCTCGAATTATGGGAGGATATAACTTGATAGCAATCCTCTATGCAGAGAACGATAAAGTCCTAGAGTGCTTTAGTAGCATATGCTCTATTAGGACAATGCCCGGCATAAGAAGAACTGAAGTATATATACTGTCTAAACTTATTAAACCCAAATATTTGCCAATATATTATCCGCCACTTAAAAGGAGCGAAAATACTCCATGTGGTAGAAACTGTAGGGAATGCATAGCATATATTGAAAATAAATGTCCGGGATGCCCATCAACAATTTACTATAAACTGTACAAATCATAGATAAAAACTCCCTATAGGAATAAATTTGTTATTAAATGGTCTATAGGATATTCCATAGAATATCAATATCCTTGCATATACTAGTTCTACCAAATAAGCTATACACTCCCTTTTCAGCCTCCTTGAGAATTTCGTCTTCATTAAACATTCTTATTCTAAGGTCAAGCATTACTATCCTGCATCTATGATTACATCTCTAACATCATGACCTGATGCAGACAGTATAATGTGAGATAGTGGATTATTCAATGGCATTAGATGAGGCCGCCAATAATCAATAGTGATAATATCAGCTCTCTTACCAACTTCAATAGAACCAATCATATCTCCTAGACCAAGAGCTCTAGCACCACATATGGTAGCCATCTCTATAGCCTCCTCAACATTCAATGCCCTCGGATCGAGCTTTGATACGTTCTGGAGCAAAAGGGTATGCTTCATTTCACGAACAATGTCATAGTCATCATTAGATGGACCACTATCAGTACCAATGGTAACATTAACTCCAGCCCTAAGCATCTTAGCTATGCTTGCAATATCTGATCTAAGCTTTATATTACTACAAGGATTATGGCTTACATGGCTACATAATTAAGCTTTGAAAACATTACAAAAGATCTATGTTGACTAGTTCTCTCTTTTTACTAAGAATTACAATAATGAGGAAATTAGAAAACGTGTTCTAGTATTGAAACGCATTTGTTCTATAATTGGTTCTATATAGAACTAAATAACTCTTATCCATTAATAGGGGATATACTTGGTTAGTCCTTTGTTAAAACCTATGGCTTTAGGACTTATTATTGGTATATTAATAGGTATTGCCGGATTTATTGGACTTAGTATGGCTCTTGACTACGACATATTTGGCATTAAATGGAGAAACCCAAAGATATACTATGTTAAAACTACTTTGTACTACATATATCTACACATATACAAGCCTCCTAATAATACTCCTTTTATCGGAAATAAGACATTGCTTGAATACATAATTATTGTTAGAGTCCAAAATCCGTATAATGATACAATAGTGGTCCCGAATAAGCTTACTGTAAACCTATATAGTTATCTAGAAATCATGGATAGTGGTGAAAACAATGAAAACATGTCAGAACAAAATTCTCGATATTATAAACCCGGGAATGTATTATTCGATGCTTGGAAGGAAAGAAGACTAGTATCATATATGGGTGTTGACAATATATTGTCAGAGGGAGGAGTACTCGTTATTGATGGTAATATTGTAAATAATTGGCTTTTCGGAGGTAATGACATAGGTAGTCGTAAATACTATGTAATATCAGGAGTTGTAGAGCTTCCTGGTGTCTGGAAAGATAAATTCTCAAACTCTACCATAAAATTATATGCTGTAGTAGAATTTATGGGTAAAACACTTCATGGAGACAATGGTGTTGCTGGCCAACTTATACAGAAAGTGTATCTTGATAGATTAGAGAACTATACATATGTATATAATGATATATGGTGGAATGGGGATTTTGCGCTAAGAGGTTCTCAAATAGAGATCTTTTACGGTGGCCTATGGCCTTGAGTAGAAATGATATAGATAAAGAGCTTTCAAAGACTAGTCTAAGGGTATATATGTATCTACTAAGTAGAAATGAGCCTATTGGACCCAGGCAGATAATGCGTGAACTAGGACTTAGTAGCCCTAGTTTAGCATATTATCATTTAAAGCGGCTTGAAGAATTAGGTCTTGTTAAGAGGAATAATAATGGTTATATCGCAGTACCTGGACTAAAAATAGAAGGTTATATCTTCATTGGTAGAAAACTCATACCTAGACTCATATTATATTCTTTCATATATCTTGGACTACTAATAGTAGAGATAGCTGGCCTTATACTAAACTTACTCAGAGACATAACTCCAACAATAGAACTCATAATATTAATCATATTTACTGGTATGACATTTTTACTTCTCTTAGTAGAAGGAATAAGATCCTATAAAGTAGTGAGGACTTAATATGTATCGGCAGTAATATCCATGCCTTACTAATAAATAATTATAGAAATTCCATGTTATAGAAAATCTTTATCAACAAGATTCCTATACTGAATTCACGGCCCCCTTTCGATCCAAGTTATTCATACAACTTTGGTTCCAATAGATTATGTATACCATGGTTATTAGTCTATCTATATCTTTACCTCCATGAGAGATACTGGGTTTGTATAAAAGTAATTCAAAATGTTTTATAATGAGTAGTGTATGCTATAAGAACTAGCCAGATAATTAAGGAAACTATAGACTTCCTTAATTATAGGTGCCCTAATGGAATATTAAACTTTTTATAAAGGAATGGTTAAACTTATAGTGAGAGGAGAAAGTACTTTGATAAGTTACCTTGGAACTCAAATACTTGGTGCGTGAAAAAGTTAGAGAAGAGGCAATTCTTAATCATTACTGACAAATACCTTATAGTTGGAAAATACCCACGGATCCCCAATATTTACCTATATTCACTAATAACAGGCAGTGTTCTA
>CAZVWZ010000152.1:0-2929 GCA_964631195.1 uncultured Desulfurococcaceae archaeon | reverse complement strand
GGGCCTAGAGATGTTGGTGCAAAAATGGCTGTATTATCTGATGGCACTATACTAGGCACTCTTGGAGGAGGCCCGTTTGAAAGAGGAGTTATCGAGAAAGCTCTTGAAGCAATCAAGGAAGGAAAACCCCGTATTGTAAAATTTGATTTAACTGGTAAAGGTATTAAGGATACAGTAGATACTGGCCTTATATGTGGAGGGGTTTTAACCGTGTATATTGATGTATTAAAGCCTTCTCCAAACATATTCGTAGTCGGTGCAGGCAGGATCGGCAAGCCATTAGCCGATATTCTTGGAGGCATACTAAAATATAATGTTATAATACTTGATCCACAGAAAGAACTCGTATCAAAAGAATTATTCCCATACGCGAGAGACCTGTTCACGGGATCACCGGATGAGATAGCAGGCTACATATACGATAAAGCTAGAGAAAACGACATAGTACTCGTAGTCCATGGAGAAATAGATGTTGACTACCCAGTATTGAAAAGGGCCTTGCAATCAAAGGCAAAATATATTGGATTACTAGGTAGTAAGAGGAAGGTAGTTGAATTCATTAAGAAACTTGTCAATGAAGGAGTAGATATTGAGAAGGTAAAGAGGAAACTATATGCGCCAATAGGCATAGACATAGGATCAGAAACACCTGAAGAAATAGCTGTAAGCATAGCCTCAAAAGTAATAACATATATCAGAGGACTAGATAACAGAGAATATAAAGATCTAGATATAATAAGGACAAAGATTATGAATAGCATAATTACAATGCAAAAGTAAGAATTAGCCGATGTTTGGCATTTTATAGGCCTCCGTCCATAAACTATTAACATACTTTCTCAAAAAACGGGAAAAGACTATAACAGATATAAAATCAGCTAATAAAGTTGACAATCTTGTTATATTAGTCAAAATATAGTTCCTAAGACCTGGGTGTGAAGGCATCCTATATACAGGATATAATGGAAAGTTAAAACTAAGGAAACTGAGAATATTACCTAAAAATATAGACAGTATAATGTCGGTGATTAAAAATATTATAAAACCAATAAAAACATATTTTAGAAATAATTCAAAGTTTAAGACTAAGATTCTGAATCTTTTCAATGAATTAACTATTCTAAAAGATATACTTGATTCTTTAAAAATAAAAGTATAAGAAATTGGAGATAAGCCATAATATAATATGAGAACCAAAATTGAGAAAATAAAAAGAAATATAGAGTATTTTATTATATAGTCAAGTACTACAAGAGGAATTTCTATTGATGACCATGGAAGAAATATGATATAGAATACAGATATAACAAGAATGATTAATAAAAGAGGTAAATAGTTGTAAAGCAATATCTTAAATAATTTTATCTTTTCTTTGATTTTCTCAGCAAAGAACTCAATTATTATGATATCCGCTATAAGTAGTAGAAAGGCTAATGATACAATAAAATCTAAAAGAGGATATGAGAGTAGATACCCAGCTATAAATGTTTGATCAAACGAATTAATGCACCAAAGAATAATATATGCTCTTAAAACGTCACAACATAGAATTAATATAAAGAGTGTAATGTAAAAAAACGAGATCTTTTTTCTAAACATTTTATCACCTATTTACAAGAAGCCTATTGCCTTCAACAACGTACTTCTCTGATCTATAGAGTGTCTGTCCACTTAAAACCTTTGCTTCAATATAGCAATAAGCTTCAGCATCAATCAAGACATATACCCCTCCTTTTATTACACCATCACTTTTAATACCTTCACTTCTAACTATAGGAATTATATATCTAAATCTACCATACTTTACAGGCTGTAACCCTCCATTCCATATTATCAAATATGTCCTATACAAGTCACTATCAATAATATCTACGCCAACACTTGCAACAGATTCCTGAAGAATATCGATGATTTTTCCCAAAACAAAAAGTATTCCGCCAAGTATAGGGTTTTCGCCACTACTTAATAATCCATATACATTGTACATAGCATCAGCAATCCAATAGGCATGCTTGGCAATCTCTTTGGTTGAATTGAGTTCACTATTAGCTTGTCCTTCCAAATATATGCTTTCTGCAGGACGTGTTGGAAGAGCAGATCCATAGACGTACTTAGGAACCGATAGGTTCACTATAACTTCATGTACCATACTATTATAGTTTGCCTCAGGATATTCTATGCCTGAGGCTAAAACTTCAGCTATGATATCGTAACTCGTTATATCATCTCCATCTGGATCATATGAATATTCATTTACAGCGATTATGAAACTAACTTGACCAGTGCTATATATGCCATCTGGATATACTTGGATTCCTGCCAAACCAGCTATATGGACATGTTTTCCGAAAGCATAAGATCTTGGTCTCCATATATCGGGATGAAACGGTAATTTTATATAGATTTCTCTAAAACCTATGTGTTCAACTACATTCTGCAAAATATCTGTTTTTATTGATAATACAAGTCCTAGTCCTGATTTAATAGCATCTTTTACGATATCAGAAAATTTGCTCAATGGTATCCATATTTCTTTTACTTGCCATGTGTGTAGAACATCTCCCGTAGTTAGATCAATAGAATATATGGGTACTCCATTTAGACAGAACTCTACTGAAGTATTATGTTCTATATAATATTTCATTTTGACGTATATACCGTACTTTGATGAGTCCCCATATAGGTAGAATCCATTTATAACTGGAGTAGACAATATTGAGAATTCATCCTCCGATAATGCCTCATTATATTTTATCCACATATTTGTAGAATAGAATGCCTCCTCCATGTATCCATATATAGCATCTTTTGTCTCCGGTGTTGGATAAGTATCGTAGACTCCTGAATAGTCTTTTATTACAGTAAGATAGGCCTCACATATTTTTATGAGAGGGCTAAGGAAAGTAATGTTTAATGCATAGTATCTAGA
>CAZVWZ010000151.1:0-2946 GCA_964631195.1 uncultured Desulfurococcaceae archaeon | reverse complement strand
GGTATCCTGTATAACCCTGACTTTTAGAGGTGGGTAGGAGATGTATAATATAGGTAGAGTATTTATGTTCCGTGTTCCAGAAGATAATGATCTTCTTGAATACCTTAATGCTTTTGCCTTAGAGAACAAGATTGATACAGCATGGGTTAATGTTATAGGTTCTCTAAAAGACATCGAGCTAGGCTATTATGATACATTTGCTGAAGAATATCTTATCAATAGATTTAATGGATTCTATGAGCTAGTAGCTGGTGTTGGAAATATTAGTTTGAGGGATGGCAAGCCATTTACCCATCTCCATGTAGTTATAGGCGATCGTACTGGAAGGGCTTATACTGGCCATTTAATTAAGGCTAAGGTCTATGTTGCTGAAGCGTTCATAGTCGAGATCCTTGGTGAGCCTAAGCTAGTAAGAGAGCGTGTGGGCAGAAAGCTTTGGCTTTGGAAACCATATAGGTTAGAGGAGTTCAAGTAGTTCAGAGAGATCCTTAATACATGGCTGTGGATCAGCAGCTCGGCACTGACTCCTCCAACCATAATATATTGTTGTTAAACCAGCTTTCCTTGCAGGCTCAATATCATATTTTATAGAATCACCTATATGGATAATCATATCGGGTTCAACATTAAGTAAGTCAAGAAGTTCCATATAGAAACGAGGATCAGACTTAGGAATACCTATAAGCTGAGTACTAAATATAAAGTCAAATAATTTCATAGCATCATTTAACTCTAAAACTTTCAACACTAGATCATGGGCACCAGTTCCTGTTGTCAATACTATTTTATAGCCCCGTCCTCTCAATTGTTTTAGTATCCACTTATGACGGCTAGGCATTGTAAACCATTTAGCTCTTAGATCAATAAATAGCTTGTAAATGCGATCGAGAAGCACATGATCAGAATTAACGCCTACTCTATAAAGATACTTAGCAAGAACATAACGATGCCAAAGTTCTCTTTGCGGTCCTTGTTTCCATAACTCTTCCCAAAGACTCCAGTAAAGACTCCAATAATTACTATATTCCTTAACATTATAACCTAAACTATTAAGAAAACTATTGATTTTAAGGAAGATATTCTCAATAGGCCTCCAAGGTAGCTTAGGATCGCAGCCTGGTTCCCAGAATACAGTACAGGCAGAGTCTATACTAATAATTTTTAACTTTATTTTATCCATGATTTTACACAACTCCGAACTAGGTATAGCTTAGTAATATTTCTAAAGCAAGTATCTATAATATTACCGTGTATAAATTGTATTATAGATTATGAATTAGTTCTTCTTTTTCTCATATATATTGCTATCGGCAATAGAATCGGCAGTATTAGTACTGTCAATGTTTCATGGGTTAATCTACCAAGATCGTTGGGATCAAAGAAATAGCCCTCCTTAATTTTCTCATCTACTAATAGCCATATTGCTGTTACCAGTAGGAATGCAAGTATTTTCAATAATATTGATTCAAAAAACGTCAATCCATCCCATACCGTGAATCCATAGGTAAGAAAAACTGGTGCTCTCTTTTTCCAATGCTTGGACGTATGAGTCCTTATATAACTCCATAGAGACTCCATTGGCTAGATCCCTATTTCTATAGTTTTTAGTAAAGTATGGAACTCTAGTATATAGTGTAGATAATTGTTAAGCAAAAAATCTTATTCCCCAATAAACATAAATCATTTTACAACTCTCTTTAAATAATATCTATATCCACCATAGTATACCTCAATAAGCTCTCCTCTCTCAATAAGTTCATTAACAATGTCCCATGTAGCACCAGATCTTTTAAGAATGGCTTCTAAAACATCTTCCCTCAATGGATGAACACATGCTATAGAAAGTATTTCCCTAGATACATAGTCAAGGCCTAAAGTAGTAAAGTTAGTTCCTTCAAATCCAACCAATAGTTCAACATGGTTTACTTTTTCACTAAATAATTGATAAGCATTATTCAATAAATCTTCCTTTGGGAGTGTAACCCATTTTTCTGTTGGTGGGCGTGTTGGTATAGATATATATGCTATGTCAGGTTTAAGCTCTCCTAGATATTCAGCTATGAATATAAGTTCATTGCCATAATCTATATTGCCTATAAGCATGGTTTCAGTAACAAGTTTTCCATGATAAATATTCCTAAACTCAAGTATTCCTTTTAGTATACTCTTAAGCCTTAGATCGTGATGTGGTCTGTTAATGTATCTCCATATGTTCTCGCTAACTGAGTCAATCTTTATGGATACATAATCGAATTCTAGAAGATCATTTCTTACATCTTCCATCCATAGGAGAGAACCATTCGTTAACACTGCCATCGGTATATCAAGATCCTTTAATAGCCTAGCCTCTAACCCTATATTCTTATCAAGAGTAGGTTCTCCATTAGGCACAAACGTTATATAATCAATTCTCTCACCTATCCTTTTAAGCCTCTCCACTCTATCCCTTACGATCTTTTCCAGCAAATACGGATTATAGAACTCTCTTCTAGAGACACTTAGTTCTACAGTCCTACCAGCTTGACAATATATACAGTTATAACTACAGATCTTCCTCGGAAGGTTATTTATACCAAGACTTCTACCAAGTCTACGTGATGGTACAGGACCAAAGACTATTTCAGTCATCACATAATACACCAATTAGATATTGCGTATAAAGAAGATAATATTTTTGCAACCAGCTAATAGTCATAGATTAGAGAAATAAAGGGTTAAAGTAGATAAAATAACTATTGAAGCAGTGCATGAGGCTAGGGAATCTTGAAGCTAAAATGCCCTAGGTGCGGGTTTGTCTTTGACATAAGCTACTCTAGAGCAGTATCATGTGCTGGCTGTCCCTCAGCTACACTTGGTAATTGTGGATACGTCAGATGCCCTAGATGTGGACATGAATTTCCATATAGACCACGATTCTTCTAAATTCTATGAGGTGCTCCATTAATG
>CAZVWZ010000150.1:0-2969 GCA_964631195.1 uncultured Desulfurococcaceae archaeon | reverse complement strand
GTCAAGCTCTACACCCATATATCTAGTCTTCAATAACAATATTTGATTCGCATTCATATTGGGCCATGCATTTATTTAATGATATTAAGAAGCCTTCTACCATATTATTACTTACTTCACCTTTTAAGATATTATTAAGGTAGTTTCTACAATTCTCACTACAATAATTGGTAATGGTATCTAAAATTCTCGATAATCTTGCTATGAGAGAATCCATTCTAAAAGACACACTATAGCCTTCGACTGAAGTAGTAGATAGAGTATAAATTATTGAAACTAACTCTGCCGCTTCACGTAGTTCGCTACAAAGATTTTCCACTTTAGTGTCACCACTATCAATTACCTTCTTATAATCTCTACTTTTTAGTTGTTTAGGAGGCGTTTTCCATACTATTATATCAAGGACAAGAATTACAAGCCATATAATTGAATACCATAAGTATTCAGAGAAGCCAAGTATGAACATAGTTATAGATAAAACTAATGATACTAATGCAACTAAGACCGCAACTAGACCTAGAACATAGTATGTTCTTTTACTAATCAATAATTTCCACCAATAGATCCCTATACCTATTAATTAAATCTATTCTATTCCTTGGATCAACTATCTTACATCCCTTAATAAAGACATAGACTGGGTGCACTTCATTAAATATTAACGAGTGTAACGGATCATGGGACTTACTAATATAAGTGTTATATAATGCTATGTTCGCAAAAGATCCTTTTTCAAGAGAATTATTGTGAAACAATCTATGCTCTTGCTGAAATATAATTTTCCTAATGTATTCTATCGAAAGCCTTCGATCCCAGTAATTGTATCTATATAATAAAATAGTTTGCCTAGCTTCATTTAAGATACTGCTATTTAAGCCGCTAGTACCTAAAAATACTCTGACCCTGTACTTTTCCATAATCTCATATAAGGGAGAAAATCCACCATTTGCAATATACATTGTTTTAGAGGGTAATGAGATAATAGATGACTGATCCCTATAATACTTAAGTACTTCCAGATCCATTGTAGAGATCCAATTTAATCCAATAAAGTAATAATATTTATTCAATCCAAAAACTCCACTCTTTTCAAGGAAAGCCATAGGCCATAAGCCAGTCTTTTCTTTGATGACATAAGGATGCCTTCTCTCAATTAAGAACATTATATAGATTACTTCTTTTTCTATCTCTTTAAGTAATGAAGGTAAATTATTAGGATCTGTTTTATCGTCTATGACTGGTATATACCTACAGGTATATGTATTAATTACTTCATGGTTTACTCTTTGCCCCAGAAGTATTTCCATGTATTTGCATATACCTTGTAGTGTTACTGAATAAGTTGTATAGCCAAGATCTATAAAAATCCCGGAAATACCGTTTAATATCTTTTCTAAACATATTGTCTCTATAGTTTTAGAGACATCATTTCTTGACAAATTATCTTTATTTAATCCAAGCCTATGTAGGTAATCATATAAATAAACATAATGATCATTTAGCGTGGGTAAAGCAATATAATTACTTGCCTCTATCACTTCATCATAGGAATAATCATTACATTCGCCAATACATTTAACTCTATCATTGAATGCGACATCTATATTTTCGATAAAATATTGTCCATCAATATATTTTCTTACATTCTTTATTAATGTAACTCCCAATTTATTTCACTCTACTATCATCATGGAAATTATCCTACTAATAAAGAATTACTTTAATTCATGTTTAAATATTAGACATCCATATCAATAAATATTGATGGCTTAATTATATGACTTAATGACGCAAGAGGTGATCATAAACGGAAATCGATGATGTTGCAGACATTATTATCTCTTCAGAATTTTTAATAGCTTTTACTGGAGCAGGAATTTCTGCAGAAAGTGATATACCAACGTTTCGTGGTAAGAATGGATTATGGAGTAAGTATAGGCCTGAAGAACTAGCTACTCCTGAGGCATTTAATAGAGATCCTATACTTGTATGGAAATGGTATAGATGGAGAATGGAAATAGTGTTTAAAGCTAAGCCTAATCCTGCTCATAAAGCTTTGGCTAAATTAGAATCTATGGGTATACTTAAATGTGTCATTACTCAAAATACTGACGGTCTTCATAGATTAGCTGGATCGAAATGTATAATAGAACTTCATGGATCTCTAAGGAGAGCAAGATGTATGGGATGCAACTATAAAATAGAGTATAAAGAACTGCCAAAGGATATACCCCCTAAATGTCCTATATGTAATTCAATCATGAGGCCCGATGTAGTATGGTTCGGCGAACCATTACCTGGAAAAGAGTGGTATAAAGCTATCAAATATGCTAGTAGAGCAGATACTATACTCGTTATTGGAACTAGTGGAACTGTATATCCTGCAGCCTATATACCATTTATCGTTAAAGAACATGGTGGATTAGTGATTGAAATAAATGTAGAAGATACAGGAATAACACCTATAGCAGATTATAAGCTTAAAGGTAAAGCAGCAGAGATCATGGGTTTAGTATTAAGATTGGTAGAAAATAAACTGAAGTAATTAATTTATTTATATTTAATATATACGCAGTCATCACAGATCTTTAAAACAATGCCTTCTAAAGGATTCCTTGGAGGATCAGGTAAATCAGGTAATGGTTTTTCAGAACCTACATATATCCATTTAATTTTACTTGTATTACCTTTTCTACAAATATATTTTAATTTATACCAATATCTGCCATAGTATACATATTTGATCTTTTTACCGCCACTATACTTTATGACCACGTGATAAGGCTTAAGATAAAATCCGTATTTCTTGATTAATGAATTGTATGCATATAGCTTATTCTTATATTCATCAATCAATTTTTTAAATGCATTATATTCATCAATACTTATTTTCTTAAAATTCATGGTACTCAGTCCATGGGAGTATCATCATATATCAGTAGACCCTTTCACATCATCAATTTAGAATT
>CAZVWZ010000149.1:0-2980 GCA_964631195.1 uncultured Desulfurococcaceae archaeon | reverse complement strand
GCCGGGCTCCACAGCCCGGCGCTCTAACCAGGCTGAGCTACCCGGGCCATTTCTTTAAGGTTCATATGTATTTTCTTTATGGCCTGGGTCCTTCATCGCTCTATTGGAGAGCTCTTTAAAGTCCGGGCCCTTTTGTCCAGTTGTATTTTACCTACTTACTTTGCTTATATTGGTTTCTCTATTTTGTTCATGCTATTTGAACATACGTGTAATCCTGTACCTTGCTATATTATCTATTTATATAGGACAGGTTCGCCTTTTTCTCATTATTTATTTGAATTCCTATCATGCTTATAGTGTTATGGTTATTCCTCATTTTTTTCATAAATCAATACTACTATGGATGTTCTATCATTTTCCTTGATCTTAGATGCGAATTTGCATGTCAATGAATTAATGAAGAGCGTTCTCATAATGAGTCTAAATGTTGAAGAATATGTCACAATAAACCATACTTCATGGTAGATCTCTTAGTAGATTCGATAGAATATTTTATGTAGTCTGCAAAAGAAAGCATTTTGTGTTTTACCAATAGATGATCCGGTATGATCCTGTATTTTCTATCTAGTAAAATTTAATAAGTAAATACTGTTGTCTATCTTGGATAGAGTAGTAATAGGGGTGTAATATTATGCCAATAACCGATCCTGTTAAATGGAGGATCGTATATAATAGGGCGTTGAATAAGTGGGTATGCCGTAAATGTGGTGCTTTGAACCCGCCTGGTGCTGAAAAGTGTAGGCGTTGTAAGAGCCATAATCTAAGGCCTAAGAAGGTTCAGAAGTTTGGTAAGTTCTAGCCTAATAGTGTATCGAGATATAACATTATGTATAGGCCTATTATAAAGCCTATTGTAGGTATTGTCCTCTTCTCTCTTTCACTAAATATTTCTGGAAAGATCTCCTCGATTACAACATAGATCATTGCTCCCCCTGCAAGGCCCATACCTATACCTAGCAAATTATGTAGATAAATAAATGCTACTGCACCAGAAACTGCAGCAATAGTCTCTACTAGGCCGCTTAAAATACCTATTAATAGAGGTATCTTGGCCTTACCATATAATGCATATAAGGGCATTGTTACAGCTATTCCTTCAGGTAAGTCTTGGATTCCAATAGCTATAGCTGTCAATACACCTAGTGATGGACTGTATATGGTGGCTATGCCTACAGCCAAGCCTTCAGGAATATTATGTATTATCATTGCCGTAGCTAGAAGCCATGCTTTTCTGATTTTACCTCTAAACTTTATAGGTCCTTCATAGCCTACTACATAATGTTCATGTGGAAGCATTTTATCCATAGCAATTATTAGGATAATGCCTATTAGTATTCCTATACCTGTATCTAATAATTTACCAGCCTCTATCGCTGGTAATATTAAGCTTGTAAAGCTTGCAACGAGCATTATACCTGAGGCAAATCCTAATGCCAAATTAACCCATTTATCACTTGATCCACGGCCGATCAAGCCTATGAATGCTCCTATGGAGGTTAATAATGCTATGATTAGTCCATTAAGAAACGCTAAACATACTATATTTCTCCTTGATATATTGAGTAGAATACTTGTTATGTTAAGTAGCATAGCTATCAACTAATATTATCTTGAATGTTAATGTTTATCCCCTTTTCTTAGTAATGAAGTATAATATTATAGAGCCAGCTATTATGGCTAATGTTATTCCCGGGATTAAAAGTTGCCAATTAATTTCACTTTCTTTACCTATTGTAGTAGTTGATGAAGTGGATTTGGATTTTGTTGTAGAATTTGTAGAACATAATTTTAACAAGGACTCTATTTTTGATTTAGACACATTTTCTCCTGTCACAATCTTTATAATTTCAGATATGTTTCCTGGATCCTTTATTTCCCCCACTTTACCATAAGTATATATTTCTATACCGCATCTAAAGCTTTCAGAGAGTAATTTGTTCCAGAATGTTTTATTCTCGTTCTTTCCTTGTACAATAGCAGTAACAAATCCATTATCATCTATGACTATAGAAACGGGTATATATGCTTCTAGACCAGCTATGTTAATGATCTTAGCTAAATCTAGTCCATACGTAGTCAATTCGCATCCACTTAGCTTGCAGTCATAAATCTCTCTGAATTCATAAGGTAATCCTATATCGTCAAAGAACTGTTTTAAGCCACTACATGCAGAACACCTATGTGTTCCATATATTATGATCTTTGATGTTTGTCCACTACTTTGATTAATAACTGATAAGTTAAATACCATTGCCAATATTAACAATATAGCTAGTGCCTTCCATGACATGGTTATACACTTCAAATTACAGTATATTAAGGAAATCCCTAAATAAAGTATTTACCACGTTAATCATTACCTAAATTCCCTACATACACCATAGAACCTAATTAACCATTTTATACACCCACCCAACCAACTACAACAAGACATACAAAATAAAATACACAACACACACAAACAAATCACAAAAACAACACCATAAAAAATAAAACCCCCAACAAAAAACCAAAATATACACCAGAAACCAAAAGCCGCCGTAGTATAGCCCGGCCTAGTATGCGGGCCTGTCGAATGCCTCCTCCCCAACAAAACAAGGAGAGGGGCACAAAGAAAGCCCGTGACCCGGGTTCAAATCCCGGCGGCGGCGTACTCTGTTCTTTTCCTTTATACAATTTCTATGAATCCATCTCTATAAACATATAAAAACTTACGTTTCATGGTAAGCCTTTCTATAAGAATTCTTAGATGTGTATTAATCATTTTAATCTCATTATTTAGAGCATCTATCTTTTTCTTTAATTGAACAGCCATCTCCTGTGTAAGCGGTTTTAAATATTGTAATGTTAATATAGCCTTCTTTCTTCGTTCAATGTTTAAGATCTTGTCTTTAATTATATCCAATAGATTTTTAATATCTTCTCTTGAGTTTATCCTAATCCTATAACATCCTGCTGTATGAGCTGATACTAAGTTGTT
>CAZVWZ010000148.1:0-2986 GCA_964631195.1 uncultured Desulfurococcaceae archaeon | reverse complement strand
GGGTTTATAATAGCTGGTATAGGTGGATTAAGCTTTAGAACAAATTTTGAAAAAGTAGTTAATATTTTAAATGAAACCAATGATTTAGGGAGATTAATTATTCTAAGTCATTATCCTCCAAATGGTTTTAATGATACTACATATGCTGGTGTGCATGCAGGTCTTAAACAATTAAGAGATCTAGTGGAGAAATATAGTCCTATATTGTTTATTCATGGCCATATACATGAAGCTAGAGGTGTATCTAAATATAATAATACAGTTATAGTTAATCCAGGTCCATTAATGCATGGTTATTATAGTATTATCGAGATCTCATATAATAATGTGAATGTATATCTTCACAGGTTATAATTCTTGAGTACTCATTTAATCCTATTTAATCCTATCAGTTATAAATTATTCATTATTGAACACTTAATCTAGATATTCAGATAGATATGGGCTGGCCATATTGTATTCGATGGATGATAGGATAGACTTAGACCTGGAGACGAAGGACAATCTTTTAAAGATATTGGATGGTATCCGTGAAACTAGAGCCCATATATTGAGCAAGTATGGTGTGACTTCTAAAGAAGAGCTTTTATTGTTTATATCTAAATCTAAAGTCCTCTATTGGGATGCTTCAATAGATCTCCTTAGACTGGATATACTTGGTGAAATGGAGAAATCCATTCTAGAAACACTTGAAAAATCAGAAGGACACAGTCTATGGAATGGAATATCGGGCTTTATGAAAAGGTTTAACTTATTTAAGAGAACAAGTGTCAAGGAAGCTATGACATAGTATCTATTTAATTACTAACAAATCCATATTCTATATTAGGTGCTACCATGTTAAAGTACATGATTATTTTCATGATCATAGTTGCATCGGCATCACTAACAATATCATATAATTTGTATTCATATGATCAGGTTCCATTAAATGAGCCTGCAATATATTATATAAATGTCACTGAACACTACCTTAGCTTTAAAGTAATTACTCATTTAAAACTTCAACTTTTGTATAATGGTAATGTCTCTATTCCACTTATACTAGTAGATCAGGGGAGGAGCGATAAAGACCTTATACTTTCATCATTTAATGTAGACTATTTGAATATCAATGGTACAAGAGTAAATCCGAGGATAAAGATAGGTATTAAGGATAATTATACAATTATATACCTCGTTCTTAATATTCATGGAAAGGTCTATATCGATCTATATTACAACTATATTACAAGCCCTACATATAAATATGGAGATGGATTTCTTAGGGAAATAATAATTATCCCATCTGGTCTTAAGGAAATAGAAAAAGCAATACCTACTAGTGCTGTTTATTACTATCTAAATATGGATCTATCGTTAAGAGATCCTTTATATACAGATCTGTATCTGGATAATACACTATTATTGAGAACTATTAATAGAAGGTTTTCATTAACTACTAGTATTGATGGATTGGATGAGCCTATATATTTAGATATAGCTTTAACATGTAACCAAGTTCCATATATTGCTGAGAATACAACTGTATCAATGTTTGACAATAAAATATATGTTTATTTAGAAGGTTATTTGGCCTATTCTTCATCAGTTCTTCTAATCCAGGAAACTAGGTTAGATCGGCAAAATAGAGTATTCCAAGTCAACTTTGTAGGATGTCATCTTCCTGAATACAAATACATTGCTCAGGTAACTGCTTTAGAGAAAATAAATAACCTGTATGTATTTGATGTTGGAGAATTGAATGATATAAACTCTATAGAGATCTATGTAAATAAGGAACTTATTTACTCATTGCCTATATCTGAACTTTCCACTTATGTTATTCCAGAGTATAATATGATTATAGAGGTTAGTAGGTATGAAGAAAATGTATCAACAACTGAAGCCTATGTAAAAACTGTGTCTGAAACAAGTTTAGAAAATATATCGTATCCTCCAGGGTCAGAAGAACAAGCGATACCATTTACTAGAACATCAAAATCTACTACTTCAACAGAGGCTTATAGTGGAAGCTTATCCTTATTCCAAGTTGAGGAATCTCATACTATGGAGGGAGCGCGTCTATATACTGATGCAATTAATCTATTAGTAGCATTGGCTGTTGCAATTAGTGCTGGACTGATTCTCCATCTTATACTTATGAGAAGATGATCCATTATTATAGAATAAATGTTTTAACTATATCATTTAGAAATATAATTATGATTGAGCATTTGGCTTTCCCTCACTATATCTTAGGTGTAGATTTTGATAGATATAGAAGTATTAAGAGCATACATTGTGTTAAGAAAACATGGGAATCCAGTAGGTATTAGGGAATTTCAGAGACTAATGGGATATAGAAGCCCTGGTAAGTCAAAATATATTCTTGACAAAATGATTAGAATAGGATTGGCTATTAGAAGGGAAGACGGAAGATATTATGCTGTAAAGGAGCTTCCTGCAGAATTAAATGAATACATTGTATTAAGAGGTATTTTTATACCTAGAATGCTTGTATATGGTGTTTCAATGGCTGTATTTTCTACTGTATTTTCACTTCTTTCTAAACCCCCATTATTTATAGTTGTCGCAATATATATTCCGGTAATCCCTTATTTTCTAGAATCAATAAGGCTTTACTTGAGATTAAAGGATTTAATGAAAGAAATTAAAAAATAATGTTTCCCTAGACTACAAAGTATGATCAATATTGAAGCTCCATCTTCCATTAACCATGTATTGTAGAACCTTTTATAAAAAGACTTAATGGCTATTCCTACTCGATATACTTTGTTGATAAACTAGCATAGTTAATAATTTCCTTAATACATAGATAACTCCATGACAAGCCTTGAAACTGCACAGTTATATGCTAGGGGTGCTCTATCGCTATAAGCACTGTTCGGCATCTCTTTAATGTCTTACTTCAAAACTTATACAGTATAAGTGTAAAATAAAATACTAAAATGAGAGTATAATAGTATCGCTATTATTCTAATAT
>CAZVWZ010000147.1:0-2993 GCA_964631195.1 uncultured Desulfurococcaceae archaeon | reverse complement strand
TAGTCAGCTCTTCTTCTCAATGCAAACTTTAACAATTTATATTCATCAATGTATAAATTAGTATTTGGATTAGGCCTTATAACCAGGGGATCCCATAATCCAGTTGTTGCCGTTATTTCCGGTGTGTCTTCTATTGTTATCACGCGCTTTGTAGGCGGAATTAGAGTAAGTAGTGCTTGCAATAATGTTGTTTTACCGGTACCCATACTTCCAACAATCAATATTGATCCGCGGAGTTCTAGAACTAGCCATAGATAGGCTGCTATTTGGGGAGTTAACACTCCTTGATCTATTAGCCTTGTAATTGTCCAAGGAGTACCTTGTTTCTTACGTAGTACAAAGCTACTGCCCTTCCTAGAAACCTCATTTGAATATGTTAAAGCTACACGTATACCTTCCTTCGTTAATCCTTCTGCTATTGGATGTGCCAAACTTATGTGTTGCCCTGTTTTACGGGCCAATGCTAATACCAAATTATCAATAATCTCTTTATCTAGTACAATGTTTGTCTCCATCCAACCATACCACATATATTCTCTATGTATAATGAATACCTTCTTATCATCTTGATTACAACCTATTTCTTCAATTTTTTCGTCAAGGACTAAAGGATATAATGGACCATAACCACTCTCTAATTTACTATAATGATACATTATTGCAACGGGATTCTTGAAAAATTTATTAACAAGCTCAATATCTTTAGATTCAAGAACCTTAGATACGCACTCCATTGACCTACATTTAGAATATACGTTTTCCCTGTAAAGTACTTCTATGACTTCAATAGAATCACTATCAATCATAGGTTCATTGACAATATAATATAGTTTTTCATTATTTCTTTTAATAATGATTTCAATGCAGTCTCTAATATTGTAAACAGAGATCACGGTTCCCTGTATATTGCTGCCTCCTATGTAATATTTGCTAACTAGATCTCTTAGAATTAAGGATATTTGTTTATCTATAAATATATTCTTCATAAATAATGATCTAAGATTCGGAGATCTATTTCTAAGCTTATATTTCAAGCTTGATACTCCATTAAAAATAGTCTTAAGCAATGATCCATCACCTAAATAATTCATAATTAGCTAAGAAGTTCAGCTTCAATAGGCTCAGTAGCCTGTCCCTCATAATAAATTATTATATAGTGTTCTGTATTAGTTAGCGTTACACCACTTTTAGAAAGTGTTATACTTTTTGTCTCACCAGGCTTTATGGTCTCATTGACATTAGTGATCTCTATGTTTTCAGGTAAAATCACTATCTTATCTATTGTTGTAGCTTTAGTACCGACAGCGACTACCTTTACATTTACATATATAGTTCCTGTACCTAGATCAACTATTTTAGCTGATATGGGAGATAAAGTTATATATTCTCCGGGAGAGCTAAGTGTCTCCATTAGATAATTATATAATATTATCCCTCCTGCAACAGTTGCTACAAGCAATATAGCTGTTGCTACTAATGGTGAAATAGCTCTCACGCTCTACACCCATATTCTAGAAGTAATGTTTTATTGGGGGAGCCATTGAAAGGAATAAATATAGGTTTTAGAGAGAGTAGAGCGTAACTAATCACTCCATAAAACCTCCCACCCTTGTATCCCCGGTTTTAAAAGTAATTAAAAGGGTTAAGGAAATGTATAGAAGAAGGGTGAAGATTTAAAATGGTAGCCGAGACACTAACGCCAGAGAAATTTAGGGCTTTAAGTCCAGCAAAGTTCTTTGCAAGGTATCGTGAGATAGCAGGATTCTCCAATCCCACAAGGGCACTATACCAGACTGTACGAGAACTTGTTGAAAACGCATTAGATGCCACGGATTCTCATGGTATACTTCCTAATATAAAGATCGTTGTACGTCAAAGCCCTACAAATCCAAATCACTACATAATATCTGTAGAAGATAATGGTATAGGCATACCGCCTCAACATGTGCCTAATGCATTTGGTAGAGTATTATATAGCTCAAAATATGTGTTAAGACAGACCCGTGGAATGTATGGTCTTGGCGTTAAAGCGGC
Organism: uncultured Desulfurococcaceae archaeon; assembly: GCA_964631195.1. Classification (GTDB taxonomy): domain Archaea; phylum Thermoproteota; class Thermoprotei_A; order Sulfolobales; family Desulfurococcaceae; genus CAZHDB01. Next base: position 959 of record CAZVWZ010000147.1, on the reverse strand, counting down.
GATAATTTATGGACAAATGACTACAGGCAGTCCCGTAGAAGTAGTTACTAGCACTATGGGTTCTAAGAGAATTTATTATTTTAAGTTAAGAATAGACTTGAATAAAAATGAGCCCATTATACTGGAACGTGGTAGTTGGAGAAAAGTTAGAGATTGGCATGGAACGATAGCGTCTATAACCATTGAAGGCGACTGGTCCAGGGCTAAGAGATACATCATAGAATATATACGCAGAACAGCTGTTATCACACCATATGCAAACATAGTATTTGTAGCTCCTGATGGCGAGATCTACTATTATAGGCGTTCAATAGACAAGCTACCATTGCCACCTAAGGAAGTTAAACCTCATCCTCGCGGAGTTGATCTAGAACTTCTTAAAGAACTTAGTCGAAATACTACAAAGATCTCTGTAAAGGATATGTTAGTAAACGCCTTCCAAGGATTAGGCAATAAAACTGCTGAAGAAATACTTAGACTTTCTGGTATTGATCCTCGTAAGGAGCCTAAAAAATTAACTGAGAAAGAACTGACAAAATTAGCCAATGTTATGAGAGGAATTGATCTAGAACTTATTCAGAGATTAAGGGATTCAACAAAAGAATCTAAAGTAGTTGATATGCTAGTTAAGGGGCTTGTAGGTCTTGATAAAAAGACTGCTAGAAGAATGCTTAAGGAGAAAAACATTGATCCAGATAAAGATCCCAAGCAATTAGATGAAAAAGAGCTTGAAGAAATAGTATCTGCCTTAAGTAAGATCTATCCTAGAATAAGGCCTCCTACAGCAGAAGCATTATCTCCTCTTGGAGAAGATATTATAAAGGCTGGTTTGCAGAGGGTTTTCGAGCCCGAATTTGAGGAGGCAGTAACACGTAGGCCTAGAGCTTACCAAGGGAATCCATTCATTATAGAAGTAGGTATAGCTTATGGAGGCAAAGTACCCGTTTCTGATAGATACC
>CAZVWZ010000146.1:0-3002 GCA_964631195.1 uncultured Desulfurococcaceae archaeon | reverse complement strand
TGTATACCCTGATCGATCATAACCCTAGCAACATACTCATTAATTGCTTGCTCAGCAGGCCACATACCCACTGGTGCATAATTGAATACTTCTTCAAACAACTCTATACTTCTCTCAACATGCATTGCAAGATCCTCTTTCCAGCCAAAATCAACTATTAATGGGGCCAATGGATGACTATATGGAACTGGTATTAACTCTATTTGCCCATTATTCACTAACTCCCTATATTTAGGAAGGATCTTACTCATTATATCAATATGTGTTTCAAGTATGTGCCTCAATTCATCACGTGTGAATCTAGGTAAAGACTCTGATTTAGCTCGCTCCATTAATTGATATATCTCAGGATACTCTTCTCTAGCTACTTCCGGATCTATCCAGAATAGATTAAATAGTACGGCTAGATCAATTATTCTCTGGCTTGAAAAGTTACGATCAGTAAATCTATTGGCTACACATTCTATAAATTCAGCTTCGCTTAATGGCAAAGCAGCACATGCTTCAAATGATGTTTGAGCTCGATCTCTTAAATCCTTGTATCTAGGTATTTGCTCTATTATTCTTGCCCAGTTTATATCAAAGAAGCCTCCGGGGATCTTCAATATATCATATATGTCCTTAGCAGTTAACTCTTCTCCATTAGCTATTTTCCACGATAGTATTTGTCTAATATCCATGATGTCTTTTTCAACATAATCTTTCAGTTGAACTATAAGGGAGCCTGAGAAAGTAAATGTTACCTTAATACTTGGATATTTAGATAATATGTATGCCATTTTATAGTAATTCCCTACACTATGCATTCTCACCCATGGCAATATAAAGTATGATTCATTAGCTGAGTAATACCATGGCTGATGATAATGCCATATAAACATTACATAAAGAGGCTCTGAACTCTCTGTTCTTACTTGAGCAGCCGTAATGACTAATTGTATCATAATGAAGGCAATAAATAATATGCATAGGATCTTTTTTAGAGCCATCAAGAATACACCATTGACCAGTTCTATTCAAAATACTATGTAGGATTAGAGTTATTTAAACTTATAAGTTGAAAAAGTTGTTTAAATAATCTTTTAAATAATATACGTCCAACTTCATTAAGAAATATATACCTTAGCTTCAGAAAGAATCTATAATGACTAGTTATTATTTATGGTGTATACAATTATGGCTGATGAAGGATATTCTGGACTTGCATCATCAAAGATCATTGATGGAATTGAGGCTTATATTGTTCTGAAATCCCCTATTATTTCAAGGAACTCCGACCAAGAAGCTAATGTATTAATTATTAACCATGGATATAGAAAAAGTGTTTCAGTAAGAATGTTCATTACTGATCCAAAGAATAATAGAAAAATGGTTTTTGATTCAACTTTTGAAATATTGGATAAAGAAATGAAGATATTTCCAAGTGAACCAATTAAACTACCTATTGGAGAAGATCTTGGTGAATATCTAGTAGAACTGTATATTAATGAGAATAAAGTTGATAGGACAACATTTATTATAGCTGATCCATCTACAAGGGAGCCTTTTTACTTTACAATTGTATGGCATCATCACCAAGCACCGAATTATATGCCTGATGGAAAAATCCATAGCCCATGGGCATATGTATATGTATGGGGAGGGTATTTAGCACCGTACGGCTATGGTCCGTATCATTATCATGCACTACTCCTTGATAGAAAAAGAGAATTTAAAGCTACTTATAATTTAAGTCCAAGTCTATTAGCTCAATGGCTAATGGCTATTGAAAAAGGTATAGAGACAATTAGCGGGGAAAAATATAGTCCAACTAGTTTTGAAGTAATGAGGGTTAGGGAAGCACTTGATAATTATAGAGAGGCTTTGTATAGAGGACAAATAGATGTACTTACAAGTCTATATGCCCATACAATAGCCGGATTCCTAGTTGACGTACTAGATGCTGGAGATATAGTTGATGAAGAACTATCTTATGGTAAGACATTAACAAAGAAGGCAATGGGTAATAACTATGAGGCATTAGGCGCATGGACTCCTGAAATGGCTTTTTCCATGGGACTAATACATATCTATAGAGCTAATGGGATAGAATATACTGTCTTGGATGATAAACATCACTTTTATCACGCTGAAGGTGATAAGAATAGTCCTTATGAACCCTATTTAGTACTTAATACGGCTACAGGAGATTACATAACGGTGTTTTTTAGAGACCAAGACTTGAGTAATATAATGAGTTTCCATAATAACTTTCCCAACGAATATAATGCTTGGAGAAATGCCTACGAATTCTCATTAATGATTGCTAAGAAATGGTTTAATAAAAACATTCAAACATTAGTACTGGCACTCGATGGAGAAAATTGGATGGTATTTCCCAGAAACCCTCCATACACTGCCGTATTCCTAGATAAATTATCAGATTATCTCATTAATATGTCCAAGTATGACTTCATTGAATTGAGTCATTTAAGGGAAATTTATGAAAAAGTTCCCGCAAGAAGAGTTCTTAAACACATACCAACTAATACGTGGCTTGGAACTTTTAAGAAGTGGAGGAGCGAAAAAGAAGATCATGAGAAATACTGGATTGAAGTAGCTAAGAGATATAGAATGATCCGTGCCTATGAAAAAATGGTTGGCGGAAGGGATAATAAGAGCAAAAAAGCAAGATGGGCTTTATGGCATGCATTAGATAGTGATTATTGGTGGGCTGAATTTTGGTCTCCAATGATCATCAAGACTTGGTTACGTAAATTTGATTCAGTTATTGAGCCCATTTTGAAAAAGATAAGGATTAATGACATAAGGGTATTGGGAGACTCTATTGAAGGCCTTGAAACTAAGGCATCTATAGAGATTATTAATGATTTTGAGAAAGATATTCGGATAGCTGTGAGGATCGGGGGGTTGGGTATAGAGGTTCTTGGCTCGGGATCTATAAAGCCATTGGTAATAAAAGCTAAGAACAAGTACTCTAGAGATATTCGGATAAAATTCTT
>CAZVWZ010000145.1:0-3030 GCA_964631195.1 uncultured Desulfurococcaceae archaeon | reverse complement strand
CCATTAACTATTTTCCTAAAAACACCATAGCCATCTAGATAAACAGCTGTAGCAAGCTGTATTGCACGGGCCCCCGCCATTATAAATTCTATAGCGTCCATCCATGAATATACTCCGCCAACGCCAACAATATCTATACTGTATTCTCTATATACGCTATATACACAGTAGACAGCTATTGGATGAATAGCTTGTCCAGATAATCCTCCAAATTTATTCGACAATATAGGTTTACCGATAAATACATCAATAGCCATGCCAGGTAATGTATTGATTAGGACAAGTGCATCAGAACCAGCGTCAATAACTACATCTGCAAACTTAATCAAATGATCACTGTATCCAAGTTTTGCCCAAACAGGCTTATCTGTTATACTCTTTACACTAGATACGATGTCTCTTAGAACCTTTAGATCACTGGTCAAGTCTTTTCCGTAACCAGGTGTATGTGGACAGCTAAGATTAAGTTCAAGAGCATCTGCACCTGCATCAACCGCTTTACTAGCAACATATACAATCTCATCTACATCTTTACCAGATAAACTAACAATAACTGGTAACCTCTTTTCATGGCTTCTCCTAACAAGATCATAGATAGCATCAATACCTGGATTAGCTAGCCCAACTGCATTTAATAATCCCTGCCGTAGAGGAACTACTATTGGCGGCCTGTATCCTTCGCGAGGCTTCTTTGTCAATGTCTTAGTAACAATAGCTGATACACCTGCATCGGCTAGTTTATCAATAGATTCGACTGAAGTAACAAGTAATCCACTAGCATTCATTACGGGATGTTTAAGCATTATATTTGATACCCGGGTTTCTAAACTAGTCATTTCCAACAACTCCTGTTAATGACTTAGCCCATGTCTTTGCTAAAACAGCATCTATAACATCTTTAGCATAGAATCCAGGTCCATCAATACATAGGTAATACCTAGTACCAGGTATAAGGCATGAACCACACAGGCCAAGCCCGCATTTTACATAAGAATCTAGTATAACTATGTGTTTACCTAAATCTCTCGCATAATTTAGAATATCTCTAATCATATCAATAGGCCCGCATGACACTATATAATCAAATTCCTCATCAATAGTATCTAATGCATTAACTACAAGTCCCCTAACATCACATCCGTCATCCATGCAAACAGTTAGGACTCTACTACCTAGATCCCTTATTAGTCTGGGGATAACTCCCATATCCGTTGAGCTCCAATTACCATATATAGTTAAACACTTATCTAGAGTACATTGATGATAACTTATGTAATGAAGAATAGAAGCTAACCCGCTGCCGCCAGCTAGAAATAGATATTTTGAATCCTTTTTAAGTATCAACGGCTTACCTAGAGGGCCTATGACACCAACTATAGAGCCTACACCAAGCTCATTATAGATGTAATTTGTTGTCTTTCCAACTCTTTTGACAAATAATAGAATCCTATCTGGAGGATTAAAACCAGCTATACTCATAGGTATTGCTTCGTATCCGGGTATCCATAACATTATGAACTGTGGCGGCTTAGGCTTTTTAAAATCATTTAGAAGCTGTAGTTCTAGTAAAACATATTTCCTTGACAACACTATCTTGTCAACAACTTTAGCTGAAGAATAGTGCTTATCTCCATGCCATCCATTTACTCTATAGATGTTGTGCGCAGTTACCAAATGCCCTTATTATATCAGCATACTAGTGGGGTATATAGGTTTTATTGCCTTGATAAATCCATATACTCCTTGACCTTCATATGGATTTTCTCATCAATTACTCCACGCCTCAGAAGTGTATCGATAATTGAATCAGACGATAATATATATTGGAGCCTTACACCATATTCAGCAAGTTTCTTACTAGCTCCTTCACATCTATCTATTATAACAAGAGCATCTTCTATAATCCCACCATTATCTCGAATAGACTCTATAGCTTTAATCAATGTATTACCTGTTGTTACAACATCATCAATAAGCAAGACCTTACACCCCTCTATTAACCCCTCAATAAGGCTTCGAGTACCATGTCCTTTAGGCTTCTTCCTAACATAGGCAATAGGCTTATTCAATAAACATCCAAGATATGCTGCATGGACAATACCACTAGTCTCTATACCAGCTATAACGTTATAATCTATCTGATTAGCTAATTTCACCATATATTCCATGATACTCCTATATAGATTTGGGAAACTAGGCAGTATTCGTAAATCAATATAGTATGGACTCTCCCTACCACTACTTAAGAGGAACTTGCCAAACTTGATCATGCCTCTCCTATACATTTCAACAATAATATTCTCAAGATCCATCGATAATCACCTATATAGATCTCTGATCTCTAATAATGTCTTCCTAGGATCCTCTGATCTAGTTACTAGTCTACCAATAATCTCATAATCAGCCCCCGCCTTAATAGCAGTACTAGGCCTTGCACCTTGTACTCCAATACCTGGAGACAGGATCTTAACTCTATCACCAACTCTACTCCTGATCCCCCTAATAATCTCTGGCCGTGTAGCAGGAGCAACAATACCCCATGAACCAGCCCTTAAGGCAACCTCCAATAATCTATCCAATACATGATCAATTATTTCACTTGAACCACTATGACTCATACTTACAACAGTAATCAATTTAGCATCAATACTATCTACATAATCCGATACACGATCAAGGGCTCCATTATACCCTATAAAACCATGAACAATAAAAGCATTAAAACCGAATTCATGCAAACGCCTAATAATAGAGACCATAATATCTCCGATATCAGCCAACTTCAGATCAGCAATTCTCAGCCATACACCCTTCATTTTCCCTACAATCTTCTCAAGATCCCTTTTCCTATCAAGATCTAGTATCAATGGCAAACCAATCTTATAACCACTAACAATATCCAATGTATCATCAATAATCCTAAAACACCACTTAACAGGATCTACGCCAATAGGAGGATCCAATGCAACAATTATAGGCAACCTACCAGATCTAGCAAAACCCTTTACCATAAAGCCCTACAAACCTATC
>CAZVWZ010000144.1:0-3041 GCA_964631195.1 uncultured Desulfurococcaceae archaeon | reverse complement strand
AATAGGAGCTGCAACCTATACAAGCACATTATACCTAATAAGCCGCCAATTCAGAAGCCTTCTAAAGGATATACGCGTGTTTCTCCTGAAGTATTAACAGCACCTGAGAATGCAGACATGCTCTCTCCTCTATCTGATGATATATCAAAGCTTAATGGCACTTCCTGCTCCAAGCACTGGGCAGTAAGCCTAAAATATATACGCTCATTAAATTGTAACACGTAAGTGAATAGATGATGCGGATTTTAATTCTTCATCATACGCTCAATAGTTGCGGCGGTGGAGAACGGGTTGCCTTACACGTAATTAAGGCGCTAATGGAGAATGGGCATGATGTCGAATTAGGCACCGTCGAAAAAACGGATTGGAATAAAGTGTATAGGCTTATGGGAGTTAAATTGCCAAAGGTGCCCAAGGAACGCTTTTTACTTAGGGAAATTAAGAAGTTTGGCATTTATCAGAGATCCTTAACAGCCTTACATGTAGCGAAGTTTAAGAAAGGCTTCGATTTAACAATAAACACCCATGGCGATGTCATGCCGTTGCCCGTAGACATCACATATCTCCATTTCCCCGTGTTCGCACTACTGGCCGAGGAACCATGGAAATATTATGTCAAGTATTTGAAATCCGCGTTTTGGAGACTCTACTTCGAACCATATCACATAATGCAAAAATATTTGGCGAGATGGATGTTTTCTAGATCCTTACTGCTGACAAACTCTAAGTTCTCTAAAAAAGTGATTAAGAAATACGTTGGATGCGAGTCCATGGTCGTATATCCCCCCGTTGAAATAGAGGACTACTTGCAAGTTTCTAAGAACCTAGACAGAGAGAACGCCGTGATAACGATCTCTAGGTTCACCCCTGAGAAGCATGTCCATCTCGTACCGTATATAGCTAAAGCATTACCTGATGTAAAATTTTATGTGATTGGTTCCGTAAGAGGATTTCAATCAAAAAATTATTATCAGAAAGTTTTCAAGGAAGTTAAGGAGGCAAACCTGAAAAACGTTTCATTAATTCCTAACGCTCCTCACGAGATTAAGCTAAAACTTCTTGGCAAATGTAAAGTTTTTCTCCATTTGATGCCATTCGAGCATTTCGGAATAAGCGTCGTTGAAGGAATGGCTAGCGGCTGTGTTCCCGTTGTTCATAAATCTGGAGGACAATGGATAGACATAGTCGAGGAGGGAAAATACGGCATTGGCTACGATAAGTTGTCGCCCAATGAGATGGCATCCGCCATTAAAAAAGCTCTTCATGAATGGAGTCCGGAGAAGGTTAACTCTTTAACTACTAAAGCAAATGTCTTCTCTGCTGAACGATTTAAGGAAAGAATAATTCAAGTGGTGAACGCGTATGTTAGTTAATAGGGTAGCTAAATATCTCTTGTCTCGCGGTAGAAAATATGGTCTTAAGGCGATCGCCAAGATCCAAAAACTGAAAGCTACCAGCCAACTGGAGTTACTTAATTTATGGCTTTCGAGAGGATCAAGCTCTAGAGTCTTAATAGTGTTGGATGCATGTAGATTCGATTACTTCATTAATGAAGCATCCTCTTTACTTGCTCGAGGAAAGCTGACTAAAGCCTGGTCTCCAGCATCTTGCACAATAGATTGGTTAAAAATATGTTTTCCTGGCTTCTATAAACATGTAAGAGTTATATCAGCTCATCCCTACCTAAATTCTAAGGGAATAACTACCCTTGGTTATAGAGCTGTAAACCACTTTCTAAGACATAACATTATTGACGTTTGGGATTGGGGATGGGATGAGAATTTGAAAACTGTTCCGCCAAGCACGGTTTACAAAGCATTTAAAGAACAAGATGATGGTGAAATGAAAACAATAATATGGTTTGTACAGCCTCATGGTCCATGGATTGGAAAAACGAAGCTACCTATTCCTAAAAGATTGGCTAAGAAACGTCCTGTGGATGTAGAGATCTTAGAGAAGGTTAAGAAGGGAGAGATAACTGTTAGCCGTCTGAGAGAAGCGTATAGAGATAATTTGAGACTTGTACTAGAGTATGTGAATAAAATCGTTAAGGAAACCGAAGGAGGCATCATCATTACTTCAGATCATGGTGAAATGCTAGGAGAATACCGTTTATTCCTCCATCCATGCAGAATAGAATGTAAAATATTACGGCTAGTGCCATGGCTAGAGGTACGAGGGGAATAAATTTTTAAATAGCGCATGAAGGAACAGTATGAGCCGTCATGAAGTTATTAATCATAGGATTAGACGCGCTAGACTATAATTTGATTGAAAGGTGGGATTTAGAATTCTATAAGCAGAAATATTATGATAAGCATTATGTGGGATTCATTGAACCTCTGCATACTCCTGTTATCTGGTCCTGCTTTCTCACGGGTATTGACGTTAGCAAATCAGATTATTCCTTTAAAAAATGCGTCCAGAAGAGATCTAAAGATGCGCTTAATCCATTACTGCGTCCTCTTTACGACTTAAGACTAAGATTAATCCGCAGGCCAATAGGCATCAGAAAAATATTGATCAAGCTACGCTTAGCGAAAAGATATACTCCGGAAAACATGCCCGAGAAGCTTTTAGAAAAAACCTTCATAGAAGAATTAAGAGCTAAAAGATTTAGTGTAGCAGCTATAGAAGTACCCGGATATAATGAAGATAGAAACGCGTATTATAGACCGCTTGTTTGGAAAGGTATAGGCGTCACTTCGAAGGAGAAGGAAACATTTCTGGAAGAGATTATGAAGGAATGTGAGAGAAGAGTCGAAGATGGAATGAGATATATCGATGAGGGGGTAGATTTAGTTTTCGTATACCTACCCATGCCAGATCTGGCACACCACATGCTCTTTAAAGGTCTCCGTGAACGACTTAGATTATACAAAGTATACAAAGAACTTGCGGAGCTTATACGGCCTTTAATAGTAGACTCGGAGGGTTACATAAAGCTAATTGTAAGCGACCATGGATTTGACATAAAAAGATATTCTCATTCAGATTATGGCTTTTGGAGTCTTAGCGTTAAGCCCCCTGACTGGTGGAGT
>CAZVWZ010000143.1:0-3089 GCA_964631195.1 uncultured Desulfurococcaceae archaeon | reverse complement strand
ACTATAATAAGGATGAACTCATAGAAATTGCTAGAATATCAGGATTGCTTCATGATATAGGCCATGGCCCATTCAGCCATGCATTTGAAGATGCTATATATTGGTCTATGGATCTCCCTATAAAGGATCATGAAGAAGCCGGTTATTACATTATCAAATATAGTGCTATAGCAGATATACTTGAAAAATACGGCCTACTTGAGCCAGTATTAAATATATTGTCAAGTGTCAAGCCTAGTGATCCTCAATTAGCACTTATTAGGAATACTATAAAAGAATGGATATATCCTGCAGATGTCATGGATTTTCTGCTCAGGGATAGCTATTATACTGGCACAAGAGAATACGGTATTGTTGATTATAAAAGACTTATTAAGCTTAGCCATGTAAGCCCAGATGACCATACTAGTTTATCTCTTGAAGAAAAGGCTATTAGTGCATTAATGAATTATCTTCGGAACCGTATTGCAATGTTTGAAAACGTCTATATACATCCAGTATCTGCTGTATATAGTCAAACAGTTGCTCTTATTATGAAGCGTATTGAAGAATATAGTCAAAAATATAGTTCAGCTATAAAATCTCTTTATAAAGGGGACGTTGATCCCTATTTAGAGTTAACAGATTATTCCGCTATACATGACGGTCTTATTCTTGCAAGAGAGAATAACGATCAATGGCTATATGCTCTAGTTGATAGTGTACTATCAAGAAAGCCGCTATGGAAACTATTATATGAGGAGAAAATAACTGTTAATGCACGAGAATTATCTGGACTTACTGGCGCCTTATTGTTGAAGTGGAGTATGAGTCTAAGGGAAGGCATTGAAGAAGATCTTAAGGAGAGAGTCGAGGATACAATACTTAGTAGCTATAAAGATTATTTCTGGATATCACTTAGTACATTAAAACCAACCCCTCCTGTTCCCAGCGGCTTTATACAATTATGTAGAGCAGTAAATGGCTCTATTAGAAATACAAGGAAACTTACTATTCCAGAATTACTTGAAAAAGAGGGAATAATGCTAAAGATAATGCTAAGGATATATGTACCTAGAGAAGTTGCTAAGGATACAGACAAGAGACGAGTAGCAGAGGAACTTGCTAAAGAGGTCATTATGGAACACATAACTCCAAAAGACCTCTTTAGTGGAATAACGATGTAATTCGCCATATAATTATTGATTATTGCTTACACCTCATAATTAAACAAATCATAAAATTCTTTATAGAATATTCTTAACAAATATATTAAGAGCTAACTAATAGAGGTGTTTATCTTGTCTACTGACTTAAAATTTATAGTGATAGATATACCCATGCCAGAAAATTCTAATGTCATAATAGGACGTACTCACTTTATTAAGAGTGTTGAGGATATATATGAGGCTCTAGTAAATAGTGTACCTAATATCAAATTTGGATTAGCTTTTCTTGAGGCAAGCGGTAAACGACTTATACGATATGATGGAAATGATGATGAACTTGTAAACACTGCAGTAGAAGTTGCTAAGAAAATTGGCGGTGGACACTATTTTGTACTCTATATTAGGAATGCATATCCAATAAATGTACTTAATACACTTAAGCATGTACCCGAAGTTGTAGAGCTTATGGTAGCGACAGCTAATCCTGTGCAAGTGATAGTTGCTGAAACTAATCAGGGTAGAGCTATATTAGGAATAGTTGATGGATATCCACCGCTTGGTATAGAAGGTGATGAAGATAAAAAAGAGAGATATGGTTTCTTAAGAAGAATAGGCTATAAAAAATGATGAATGATTGCTTCTTTTTATAATACATTGTCTTTTCCTTTTTATTATATTCAGTGAATATAAACAATTTATTTATATTTAGGATATTTACATTCTATTTTGAATATTATATTAATTTTTAAATATATTTCTCAGACTATAATGGTTTTCAATATGACTATACATTATTCATAAATGTAAACAGTATATAAGGGTTGTCGGGGTATTCGGTAGAGTAGGAATTAGAGTGTTAACCGGGGGTAAACAAATGAATAATAAGATCGAATGTCTTTTCAAAGGCTGTGGATTTAAGATTGTTCTTTGTGAAGATGATGGATTAGCGTGGCTTGACAAAGATGAAATCGTTATTAATGCACGATGGCTTACAAATCATCCTCCAGATATATCAGAGATTATTGAGGAAATAAATCGTAGTGTAATTCATGAACTACTTGAACACATCATAGGTCTAGGGCATGAACACGCTGTTTATGCTGAGACGCTGATCTTTGGATCCCCTAATTATAGCAGGAGAAAATAGCGAGTATAGTGCTTTTACTAATGAATCATTAGTTTATAGACATTTATTAGGTATTTTATTAATTCATTGTCTCTGCATTATTCTCTTCAATAGTCCTGCGTCAAGGCTGCATCTGTTTTTCAATTCTTTAAGTATTTTGTATTGGAAGTAACCTAATGATGATAGATATATTATTGTAAGTAATAATCGTGTAAGCCATATATTTTTATAGAATACTAGATGTAAATTGTAAAAATATGTTCTAGATATTAATAGTGGCAATTTTATATCTCCATAAATTGGTGCATCCTTAAATGACTGTAATACTAGGTTCTCAGCATCATAGTATCTTAGATCTTCTGTTATGAAGTATTGTCCATGTACAACAGCTGCACTATATAATGTCATAAAGTCATGTAGAAAAATTGTTATTATTGGTAGTATAATGTATAGTGCCTTCATAAATTTGCTATTATATTTTGAAATGAATATTGCTAGAAATGGAACATACCATAGTTGATAATTTGTGTTGCCCACTTTATTTAGTAAGATCATTGTAATTATGAGAGAAGTATATCCTAGAAGTATGCAGTTCCTATTACATCGTGATGTTGATAATAAGAGTAAGAGAATGATATATATTGTTATATACGGTATTATCCACATCCAAGTTATAAAGTCTGGAAGAAGCCAATAATTATAATGAACAATGTATAATGGTATAGCATAAATACTTAATAGCTGAGGGTATCTTTGGCTATGAAATATCAATACTTTAGATATAAAACTACTTGGATCACTTATGAAGAATGGTA
>CAZVWZ010000142.1:0-3098 GCA_964631195.1 uncultured Desulfurococcaceae archaeon | reverse complement strand
TAGTGTCAGGTGGAACATAGGTATCTTGTCTAGACACTGGCTTACGGGGCATTGCCTTCCTAAGCTTAACGACAAGATCCTCATAACCCTCAAGCTTCTTATCAATAAACGTTAGAAACCTTGAGAAAGCCTCATAACTAGGCTTGTTATATCCCATTAGCTCGAAAGCCCTGGAGACACTATCCTTACCAGCAAGGACTAGCCCCTCTAACTTAGGCAGATAATACATGTACTGCTTAATAGTAGATTCACCAGTCTTTTGCTCTCTCCTTAGCCAGTTAACGAATCTATTCAGTAACTCCCTGGTGATGACTAAGTTAACTCCATCAACTACTTCATCAACTAATGGCTTTGTCGTTAACTCATGATAACCCCTATTTCGCAGCCTACATGCCTGTGACGAGCGACTCGGTTGGCATCCGGGAGGCCCCGGGTTCAAATCCCGGCCAGTCCATTAAATTTTCTCTTTTAATATAGATCTGGAACCTATTATATTGCGTGATAAACTAAAATCTAAATTACTTAAGTGAGTTTAAACAGTGAATCATATATCTATTGTACATATGTTTTTTACACTATGTATATATACTCTGTTCATGATCTATTAAATCAAAGCTTGGAGCTGTAATTGGTATTGAAAAATTTAGTAATTATATCTATGTTGTCGATTCTTATTGTCAGTATAGGTGCTGCTTATTCTATGTGGTTTGATACTGTAAAGGTAAATGTATATGTTGAAGTAGATAGTGGTGAAAAACCATTTATAGATTCATATAAAGGTTTCAGATGCTGTAATGAGACATGTTGTTCATGCTCAACAGATTGTGATTGTAAAGGCTTAGAAGACGAACAAATGACATTATATAATAATAAGAGTTTGTCATTAAGTGATATCGATTGCTGTAATGATCATAATTGTAACTCATGTCATCATGACGGGGAAGGAAACGTTACTTTATGGGTTGGATTGGTTATCAAACATGAAGGCGTTATTCCAGTGAAACTTACAGACGTAAACGTTACAGTTAGTGGAGCTTATCAAAATATCAATGTCCAATATTACGGATATGGCCCCTTTAAAACGAGTTTCCAAAGTGTATGGGGCTATGTAGATCCTTGTACACTGCCTTTCTCAGGCTATAATAACTCACTAATATTAGAGAAAGATTACAAGATGGTATTATGGATAAAGATAGACTTTGTTAATTGTACATCGTTACCATACGTTAATGTAACTCCAGTATTCAATAACTGGAATGAGTAAGTAGAGTAAACAATTCTCTTAGTACTTCAGATAAAGAATACTTTTCTCAACAATAAAGTGGTGCGGGGGGTGGGATTTGAACCCACGCAGGCCTACGCCATCGGGTCCTCAGCCCGACCCCTTTGACCAGGCTCGGGCACCCCCGCACCTAACTGTATTTTTCTCTTACATATGCTAGGTTTTTATGGTTGACTCTTAAGTTTATTCAATGCTTCATTTATTGCTTTTTCTATTTTATCTACGAGTTTCTTGGGAACTATACCTTGCTCCACGTACTTGTCTAGTTCTTCTCTATCAACTATTCTAGGCGTCTCCCCAGGTTTTCTAATGACATCTATCACCAGATCGTGGTATTTTATCCGATCTTGATATATCTCTGGCGGCGTGTTTATATTTACATACGTACCTAAATACTCACCTGTTGATCTATAATAATTGTGTATAATATACCATTTACCTGTCTCAATAATAGTCTCACTATAATCTCCTGGTTTTTTCTCAATATTAAGAGCATCCAATACTCCATGTCCACGGAATACTCTTCTTAACCTTATAATGTATCCATCTTGTTTCCTAAGTATTGTTTCTATTTTCCCTGGAGTAAGCCTTAGTACTTCACCACCAGGCTTAATATGTATTAAACGTATAAGTTTTGAATTCCTCAGTTTATTTAGAATATAGTCCATTAAAGCATCTGCCATGATTTTCCTATCGCATCCCTTAGCTATTGCTGTTTCAGCAAAATCAACTATATCTGACAATGAACCACCATAACTCTTAAAACTATGATGCATTGGAATAGTTGGAACCACAGTATTTCTTATTTCATCAAGTACTTTCTTGGCATTACTCGTAAGTCCTATTACAGCTACAAGTTCGCCTTCATATATAACCTCGGGCTCCGTGGAATTCATTGCTTTCTCAATAATTTTCTTAAGCTTTTCTTCCAGAACCTCTACTTCCCTCCTAATATCATCTGGCTGGGCATATGCGGAGCTACTTCTTAAGTGCACGCCAAGACCTTTACCCATTATAGCAGCTGTTGCAGCAGCAAGTAACTCTCTTCTCTTAGCATCATTCCTTACATGCTCACTAATACTTATTCTCTGACTACCATAGATTAAAGACACGTATTCACCAACGATACGTACAATAGTAGTTAACCGTGGTCTTTCATAGGGTTTAACAGCTGGTTTAGCTATAGAAACAATAACCTTTTCTCCAGGAGACCATTTACAATTACTTATTTCACCAATAACGCCATATGGTAATTCTATGAGACAGAATCCATCACGGGTTTCAATTACACGTCCCGTAACCACGGAATATAGATTAAGCTTTGGTTTCCAGATAAATACTTCTCCTAAAACAGAGACCATATCGTCTAGAATAACAGATGCCTCTTGAGGAAAACCTATTATGACTAGTTCATCCTCGTTACCATCTTTAACAGTAACATCAGCTGGGGCAGTATTTAATGGCATATTAAAGCGTTGTTGGATAACCTGACTAGCTTGTACAATAACATGTCCCTTATCCATGAGTAACTTTGTTAAAGCAGTAGCTGCTATACCACGTATTCTTACCCGAACCACTTTTTATCAAGCCCTTATTAATGAAAAATAAACCTAATCCTTTACTGTCTCAAGTAATGATATGACGTTCCATATACGTACACGTGTATGAATAGGCATATTAGGATCTTGGCTTATAGAATCCAATACACTTATTGCATTTGCAGCTCTAACGCCATGAGATAACCTCTCATCACGTAAATGGTTAAGGGCTTCAGTAGCAGCTCTACGTATGTTTCTAGGAACACTTGTATCATTAA
>CAZVWZ010000141.1:0-3145 GCA_964631195.1 uncultured Desulfurococcaceae archaeon | reverse complement strand
AGATCACCATTATTATCAATAGCATATTGATAACCATCACATGAAGCAAACGTTATCAAGACATTACCATCCGAACTATAGTATATTAACGGATTAGAGTGAATACAAAGATCCGCCATAAACAGGGGTTCGGCATAAAATTCTACATATACTCTATAATTCCAAGACCAGTTACCCTGGTAAAAACCTGTTCTGGCATTATCGTGTTTATACGTTAACCATAACTCATTATCCCTACTCATTTCTGTCGATCCATGAAGTGATGTCATAGTTGTTAAAAGAGGGATCAATAATAGGAAAATAAATATGTAATTAAAATGTTTCCTCAAAGACGTTACCTTCATAATATTTATCATAGCATCTTTTCCCATGAGAACATATTTAATCTTTTTTGTTAAATAATTAATAATCATAATTGAGTCCATCCCCTAATTTGATCCCATCTATAAATTGTTAAGGGCCTATTATGATAGTACACTTCTCCTTCCTCACACTTAACTACTTTACCTACTATTTTGTACGGTATTCCATAGTCCTTTAATTCATTTGTAAATTTCTCAATATATTTAGGATCAATTGCTAGAACTACACCATATTCTTCTCCTCCATACATAATTCTCTCCAATATACATTTCTGATCTCCTTTACAATAATCCTTTAACTCTTCATGACACATCGGTAGATCATTTAGTCTAAAGCAGACGTTCGACTCATGAGCCATTGTATAAAGAGTATATGATAACCCATCACTAACATCCATTGATGCATGAACTACTTTTGAATACGATGCTATAATATTAGCCAAGTGTACATGTATCCTTGGTCTCTTAGTATATTCTTTTACCCAGTCTAGCCTAGAAGCAGTATCTATTCCATCTAGAGCAATAATGCCCATTGCACCATAATAACCAGTTACAACAATAATATCACCGGGCCGAGCTCCATCCCTCCTAGGCGGATGAGCTGCAGTTGAAAAGCCTATACCTGCAACAGTAATCCACGGATCACTAGACTTATTCGTATCTCCACCCAATAATCTACATCCATATTCTTTACATGCCTCTCTGAATCCTTCATATAATTTAATGATCATATCTTTGGTCCATTGCCTTGATATACCTATTGAAATCATGAAACCGTAAGGTATCGCTCCCTTAGATACTAGATCGCTTGCTGATCCAGTCAATATAGAGAAGGCAACATCTCTTAAGCTTCTCCATGGAAGTCTTGCTGATTCAATACTGTAACCGTCTATTGTAAACATTATCCTAAGAGATCTAGGAATAATGTCTCTAGCATCATCGCCTGGAGAAAGTCTTTCACCAAATTCTTCTTTATCAAGATACTTAAGTATTAATTTTATAAGTTCATCCTCACTAGTTATCTTCATCGTATATTACCCTTTATCCATACATAGTTAGTTCCCAATTCATCCACCATGAAAGAACCTTAAGCATTTCATCTAAACCATTTATCCATGGAACAGCTACATGGTGATTACCCTGTGCTAGTTCAATAAACTTTTCTCCACCATAATCTCCAAGATCAGCTATTAACTGTGTTCTACATAGTCCAGGCTCAAGTAAACCGGATCTAATATTTCTTGCCTTGAAAACATATAGCTTCTTATAGTCTAGACTAAGTCTAAGAAGTGCATATTCTCTATACTTCATCTTACATGTAACAGCATAGGGATATCCTGATTCAAAATGTGATACTAACATACAGTTATTGCCTAAGCGAGGAGCTATAGTACAGTGGGCAAATTTTACGTATCCCTCATATGTTAAGCCGCTTGGATTAAATATCCATCCCGGCTCACTTGTTAGTATAGGACTTACTGCTAAGAATACCAGACTGTAAAAGTCATCCTCGCAAGCCATGGGTATGCCATCGTTGTTAAGCATTGCAACAGCTAGACAGGGCGTTATCTTATACTTCATAACTAGTGGAAAACAATCAATAGATACTGCATTAAATACTCCTTCAACTATTATTTTCCTAATTGCATAGTATATTCTAAGAGCTTTATAGAGGCTTTCACGATCTATACTACTAAGATCAATATATTTGGATACATGATTATATAGCTCTCTTAATTCATTATCTGATGCTTTTTGACCTATTTGAATGATTTCCTCATAACCTATAGCTTCAACTAATGCTCCAGTAGCATCAATAAATTTCTTAGCATCATCACTTAATGCGCCATCCTCGTTTATCTCCAATACTCGAAGTTTAGACAAGTTATAACCAGCCAATAGGCCACGGTATACTGGATTGAATACTCTACATAAACTATTAGGTTCATCTGAATACAGTATTCTCACTTTATAGCCTCTTTGAACTAGCCATGCTTTAGCAGATAATGCACTCGGTAAACTATTATGCCTACCATGAGTAACTAATATAGCAGGTTTATGAGACTCTGCAATTATTCTTTTTGCTAGTTTACTAGTTCCTCCAGTTAAATGAATTAAAAGAAGAAGATCGAAGGACTTGTAATTAATATTCAATTCATTAATACTAGTTACTACATTATCATATATGGTGACACCATTATATCCCTCTAAACACTTCCTATATACATTCATTAAACTCGTATAATATTCTTCACCATGTAATCTGCTAGCAAGCGGGATCACTAGAATTCTCAAAAATACCACCTAAAAATATGGATGACATGTATGAATTAAATAATTTCCTTAAAGTATAATATGTTTGACACAATCAAAAGACCTTGATAGAGCCTGAGTTATAGTATATAGTTAAAGATGAAACAATATGTTTATTCTATACAATATTTGAGAAGTAATGTTCTTAAGTCCTTTCTATAATTAAATAGATTGTTATCCAATCATAGGCTATAAAGCATGATATAACTAAAATCCATGGTCATTGCTTATGAGAAGAATAGATCTGAGGAGGTGAATAGATTGGTTAAAATAATATTGATAAATGGTTCTCCGAGGAAATATGGATGGAGCTTTGAGTTATTAGTGGCTGCAGAGAAAGGCGTTATAGATGCTGGTGGAGAAGCAGAGATTATACATCTTATCGACTATACTATAAAACCATGTATTGGATGTGTATCTGATGATCAAATGGCTTGTAAGTTTCCATGCGTTATAAAAGATGATGACTT
>CAZVWZ010000140.1:0-3185 GCA_964631195.1 uncultured Desulfurococcaceae archaeon | reverse complement strand
GACATCATATATGATTTATTTGTGATATGTGATATCATGTGAGGTCACGGGAGGAAGACGAATTGGATAATTCGATGATCTTTGTAGCCAATATATCACTTCTATCTCTTATGTCGATAATCACTTTAATTTATATAAAAAAGTCATTGAACGTCAGCAGAGAGTACGCTCGAGCTAAGAATATAATTGAAGAGGTAATTCTCAGCTTCAGGAAAGATATTGAAGAATTGAAAGAGAGAATTGAAGATTTTGAGAGGAGATTTTCTCATATTGAATTACCTGATTTGAAGCAAATTAAAATCGATTTGGAGACCGTTTCTTCTAAGGTAAGTAGGTTACAAGAGTCATATTTAGAACTAAATAATAAGATCGAGAAAATGAAAGTAAGTATGAATAGAACTTCGAAAGAAAATGTTCAAGATGAGGAACTCCGGAGAGAAAGGGAACAGACGATGCGTCTTGAGTCTGCATTTCCTTTAGAAAAAGAGAAAGCAATAACTTCACTTACACCAACAGAACTTAGAGTTCTTGAGATTCTATCTACTGAAGGAGATAAGACTGTTCGTGAAATAAGAAGTAGGATCGGATTGACAAGAGAGCATACAGGTCGTTTAATGAAAAACCTTTATGATAAAGGGTATGTCGAGAGGAGAACTGATAGAATTCCATACGTATATAGGATAAAAGAAGAGATGAGGAGAATATTGAGCAAAGAGAGTTAATGAATCATTTAATGGTAATGAGACGATAACGAGTCCTGTTGGATATTCTCTGCTTAATTAATAGGCCGCGTTCACTTAATCGCGAAAGATAAGTGGAAACCGTGCTTAAACCTATATGCTCACCTGTGATATTTCTATATTCCATTTGCACATCTTTAGCTGAAAACCAAGAAGACGCAAAACAATTCTCGATTATTGATTGAATCTTCTCGAATTTCGTTGATAAACTTGTAGCAGAAGATGAGCCTTGCATTCCACCTAGAAGTTCAACAATATCTAACAGTTTTATAACATTCTCTCTAGAAATCGATCCTTCTAACGTTATGGTATAACGATTGCCTGACCTGTCATATACTTCAACGCGGATCTTCTTCGCCGGCAATAGTCATATCACCGCTGTTACACTCCACAATTTACATTATACACTTCGCAAGTTAATAAGATCATCGGTTAATCAGTGAAGAAAATAAATACGAAAATATTGTTAAAATGCAAAAAGAGACAAAATTTTCAAATATTTCTGTGAAGAAAAGATAATGTTATGTTCTAAAAGAAAAGGAAAATAAAAAAGAATTCTGTTCAAATTTCCAGTGGAAATGAAGGGGTGCCTATTCACAAAAAATGAAGTAAAAAATACGGAGAATAAAGAGGAAAAGGAAAATACTCTTCCGTTCACATAATTCTTTACACAAAGATAAGAACAGCCACACCCTTCTATTTCCACTGGAAACTATTCTTTTATTTCTCGGTTCTATAGATTATTAAATTTATTTTTTAATCTTAAAAATTTGAAACGGTAAGATTGGTAGGTTCCAGTAGAAATTTAGGGGTGTGGGAGAAATGTCAAGATGTTTTGTTGCATTATCAATTTTTTTGTAGAGCATACCTTATCTATCATTATTCGAAAATATCATCTATTCCTAGAAGCGACTTTACGGCCAGAGGATCACTATGGAGAGACAGAGCGAGATATTAGATAATGTCTTCAGCAACTTCTTGGGAGAGTCTAGGATCTTTAAGAATCGAGAGGCCCTCAGGCACGATTACATTCCTAACTACCTTCCTCACAGAGAAGAAGAGATACGATTGTTGGGGCAAATTTTGGGTCCTTCACTAAGAGGGATGCTTTGCTCAAATGTTTTAATCTACGGAAAGACAGGAACAGGAAAAACGGCTGTAACAAAGTTTGTTATTAATCATTTAGCCAAGAAAGCTATGGAGATTAAAGCACCACTCAAGGTATCATTTGTAAATTGTAGGCTTGTAGGAACTGAGTATAGAGTTCTTTCGGCATTATGCTCCAGCATAGATGTTAAGGTTCCATTTACTGGTCTTGCATTAGGAGAAGTCTTTGATAGGTTCAAATCGGCTCTAGACTCCAAAAAGATAGTTCTTGTAGTTGCTCTTGACGAGATAGATGCCCTCATAAAGGAAAGAGGAGATACCCTCCTGTATGAGCTAACCAGAATAAATGAAACTCTTAGTCAAAGTAAAGTATCAATTCTTGGAATATCGAATGACCTTCGCTTCAAAGACATGCTTGATCCAAGAGTTTTAAGCACATTAAGTGAAGAGGAGATCGTATTTAAGCCATATAATGCTGAGGAGCTTCAGGACATTCTTAGGCAACGTGCAAAGATAGCCTTTAGGGAGGAAGTATCGGTTGATGCGGCAATAAAATTATGTTCGGCTATTGCTGCGGCTGAGCATGGTGATGCTAGAAGAGCACTTGATCTTCTCCGAGTAGCCGCTGAACTTGCTGAGAGAGATGGAAAAAATGAGATCTCAGAGGAATATGTGTATAAGGCTCAGAAAAGAATCGAGCATGATCACATAATTGAAACCTTGAGATCTCTCCCAATGCACTCCAAAGTTGTGCTTTTGAGTTTGTTCCTTCTTTCGAAGTCCAAGGCTAAGTCTCTTATGACCGGAGATATCTACAATGTATATTGTGAACTATGTGAGGAGATGGGTATCAATCCGCTTACACAGCGAAGGGTAAGCGGACTAATAAATGAACTTGATATAATCGGGTTAGTAAACTCGAGAGTTGTAAGTCTTGGTAGATACGGAAGATCAAAAAAGACAACACTTGGAGTTCCACTCAAAGTGATAAAAGAGGCATTCCTAGAGGATGAAAGAATCAGAAACATGATAAGTTATATTCCCAAATATCTGAATACCATTCGGTGACCTTTATATATTCGAAGTGAAATTTATAGGGAAGACTTCAAGGCTCTGTAGGTTAACTATTGGTATTATGCCAGGATTTGGTGTATGACCCATCTCCCTTTGATATTCAGTCTGCTCCTGCCAAGTTCCAGAATTAACAATTAAAGTTCCTCTATAATTGCTGTAACTCATCATGTGAACATGACCTGCATGAAATATATCGGGTTCATCTTCAATAACTAAATGATCGATTGGCTCTGAGGCTATTAGAGTTCTTGACCCATATGTAGG
>CAZVWZ010000139.1:0-3364 GCA_964631195.1 uncultured Desulfurococcaceae archaeon | reverse complement strand
TGCTGAGCAACCTCATCAATACCCTTCTGACAAATAACAACATTAGCGCCGACATTAGCTATTTTCTCTACCATCTCCTTTAGGATCTTAGCTTCTTCATCGAGGAAGGCCTTGATTAGATCAGGGCTTGTAATGTTTATCTTAGCAGTTATCTCCGGTTTCTCAACTTCTAATGGCGTATCTAGAAGAGCTATTTTTGCCTTTTCAACTCTTCTAGGCATTCCAGGATGAACGACTTCCTTATCAAGGACTATGCCATAGATTAATTGCGTATCTATTATGCTTCCTCCCTTCTTCTTCTCAATCTTTACATCACCAAGCTTTACCTTGTATGTGCCATCAGGTTTTTTCTCGGCAATTGTTAGTACTGCATTGATAGCTATTTCAGCAAGTTTCTCCTTCATAGTACCGCTTCCAATGAACTTACTGGCTATTGCTGTATCAACAACCTTACGTAACATCTGCTTATCCTCTGGATCAACCTTAATAGAGATCTCATCGAGAGCCTCTAATGCCTTCCCCATAGCCTTTACATATCCCTCAATAATGAGTGATGGATGAATATTCTGGTCAAGTAACTCCTCAGCCTTCTCAAGCAATGTACCAGCTAGTACAACAGCTGTTGTAGTGCCATCACCAACCTCCGCATCCTGAGCCTTAGCAACTTCTACTAGAAGCTTAGCAGCTGGATGCTGTACTTCCATCTCCTTAACAACTGTTGCACCATCATTTGTTACAGTTATGTCACCGAAACTGTCTACAAGCATCTTGTCTAATCCACGTGGACCCAGACTTGACTTTAAGACCTCTGCTAATGCCCGTGCAGCCATAATATTTGATCTTAATGCATCCTTACCTGTAGTTCTTTGTGTTCCCTCCTTAAGTATGAGGACCGGTACTCCATAAAGTGCCATATTCTACACCTCTCTACCCACATAAATCACTTCTGTTTTGGATTTTGATTAAACTGGTTCTATATAAGTTTAACTCTATATGGAATTTAAATGATCAGGTAAAAATAAAGTTTTAACAGGAAATATAGCATCTAAAATAGATTAAGAAGTTTATGAGGTGATAGGATACGGAGGACATAATAAAGAAAATAGTGAATATCTACTCAAAGTATATCGATGAAGAACTTGATCTATACATGGGTAATAGGTACTTACTCATTGCAATTGAAAATCTTATGCATGAGACAAAAACAGGATTTAGAAAACCAGATGAATTACAGAGAATAGCTATGGAATTAAGAGATGCATTACTGGAGGGGCCGGGAAATGTTAATCCATATATTATGGAGATTTTAGGTATTCTAGAGGAAAAGGTTACTAATGAGAGTATAGAAGAAGCTCTTGAATTATCGAGAAAGTTATTTAAAGAAGATAGATTTGACAAGATTGAGGTCTAAATCTTAAAAGTAGCATTTAGATTTCTAAGCGTACTCCTAATACTTCTCCTGAGAACCATTAAGTCTAAGTCTCTTTTTCCAAAACTACCTTGTTGCTCAAATACTAATCTACCATCGAGATAAACTCTTATACAAGGTATCTCCTTAATACCATCCATTAAACTCGGGAATTTCTTAATAGATACTCTGAGCAGTAGTATCGACGGATCCAATGTGTGTTCCATCGCTTTTACTGCTTTGGAAAATTCTCTACTTTCCTTACTATCGGGATCATAGTATTCTATAATTACAATTCTGTTACTGCTTATTGCCCTCTTGATCTCATCGATACTTGATACTTCATACATTACTATACACACTCAGTTTTTCATGCATTATCTCAATAGAGATTTTTGCCTATCCCCTTATTAAATTGGTTTATATCAATGATCATATTGGAAGTTTCCTATTATGAATTTCTTCGATAATCTTAGAAATCTCATATGGTTTAAGATATATTGGAAAATAGATTCTTGTTGCAAGATCTATTTTTTCCCTAGGATTTTTAATATCAATATCGCTTATAAGCACAAATCCTATATCTATGACCTCTCTAAGTCTTGCAACACTAGAATTTGATAAATACTCATTGAATTTTTCATCAAATCCTAGCCTCTCCCTAATATACTCCTCAGAAACAACATGACCACATACAATACATGAGAGATCAGGCATGATTGAGTAAAAACCACATTTAGGGCACTGAATAGGCGATTTTCTACCATACTTGTCCCATAAATACTGTAAATAACCTATGAGATCTTCTCTTCCATGTTTTAATGTATATTTGTATAGGTCGGATATATAAGGTATTATAACCTCTTCCCCGTAATTTATAATGAACTCTAGTTGTTCGGTGTTAAGGCTAGATAATGATTCTAAAAGGATTGCAGAGATTAGCTTGTTTATTTTCCTACGATGCCTATTTATTCTCTTAAGTAAGACATTAAGCGATGGTTTGTATGATGAAGACGTTATTATCATGTCAAGAACGCTTTTAATTAACTCCTTACCTAGTTTTTCATTTATGGATAAATGCTCCAATCCTAAGGCTTCATAGAACTCATTATAATATTTCTCCGCTATACCACCAATATTTATTGTCTTAATTTTACGCCTCCTACGTTTTTTACGAGGAATAACTAACACCCCATAATAAGAGAAAGAATATATAAAATAACTACCTATTATTTTCTAAATATTTGCTCACAAGGAAACTTACGATATTAAATACTAATGATCTATATTTCCTACTTGAAAGTCTTCTAAGAGTTCTCTCATATCTCTCCGGTAAAGGTGTATCATTAAATAATCCCTTAACAAGCTCCATACTAATATACTCCAATAACTCACCATACTCTGAAGAGAGATCTATATCATCATAATATCTTTCAACAACCTCCTCAATGATTTCTCCCAAATATGCATCAGTTATATCCATGTAATCCGCATATAGTAAATCTGGATTTCTAGCCAAACCACTGTGCGCCTCCGAATCTATTGGATTAGTTTCACCCATACATCTACCTTATACTAGAGGGTTATTTAAATTGGTCTTAATAGATTTATCACCTATCAATATAAATATTTTTTATCATTGAAATACCTATTAACTTGTTTATAAGAGTTTCAATATAGTGGGGGGAATAGTTTCAGTGGAGTCTCAGCCACTACAACCCCAGTGGATTAAGCCATTAGAATGCGAGATAGTTGAATCCTCTAAGAGAAGAGCTAGGATAATAGTATATGTTGAAGATCTCGATCCTAATAACTTGAGAATTCTTAAGAATAAGAATACTATTATAGTATATTCATCAAATGGTGAACAAGCATATTATTGTAGAATTGTATTATGGTTTAAGCCAAATAGACTAATTTACCGAATAAATAATGGTATTTTAACTATAGATGCCT
>CAZVWZ010000138.1:2274-3368 GCA_964631195.1 uncultured Desulfurococcaceae archaeon | reverse complement strand
GAGAAGGAATAGCTCATGGCTTCTTCCATGACCTCATAAAGCATATGGGTATTGACAAAGCACAAGGAACAGTATTTGACTGGTTATATCATCCGAGACTATTAATAGCCAGGAAAAGACTTCTAAATGCATATATGAAGTCTATAAAGAGAAGTAGCTTACAGAGAATCTTGGGTTCGAAGCCACTATAACGTAGGCACTGGTACCTCTATACCTAGATAACTAGCTATAGCCTTTAGAAGTTCAGGATCCTTTCTTATCTTTATACATATATCACACAATACTGCTTCAGAGCTTTCTACACTATTGTATACTTTCTCTGCTGCATTTTCTATAAGTGCCATGATCTTCTTATTACCCCTAAGGAACTCTATTGCTTTCCTACCTCTCTTTGAATGAAAGTAATAGCTTATAGCAGGTTGTGTTACACCTAGTTTCTTAGCTACGTCAACCTGTGTCATGTTATATTTATTTATAAGGACTAAGGCTATTAATGCCCTTATTGAAGGAATTATGTCTTTTGACGCTATTTCACAAAACGTCTTCAAACTTATCCTACCCTATAATCTATAAGGGAGTTATAGTTTATATCGTTATAGTTCAAATTATATAAGATCGGGAATAATATGCAGATGATATAATGACTTCGAATATTGACAGATTAATGAAGAAGTGAATAAATATGTTAAAAAGGCCTTTATCAGAGCTCATATACTCTACCTTACGTTATGACTAAACCTAGATCCTTAGAAGCTTGGCATTTAATGCTACTATGATAGTACTTATACTCAAGAATAATGCTCCGATAGCTAGGGCGTATAAGTATACCGTAGTTGTATAGTAAACCTGCTGCTAAAGGTATTGTGAATGAGCTATAACCCGTTGCCCATAATAGGTTTTGAACCATTTTCTTGTAGGTGGCTATTGCAAACTCCATAAGTAAAGCTACATCTCTTGGATCATTTCTAACTAATATGATATCGCCGCTTTCAATAGCTACATCAGTTCCTACACCAATAGCTATTCCAATATCGGCTTGAGTTAATGCAGGTGCATCATTAACTCCATCGCCAACCATGGCAACGATATATTCC
>CAZVWZ010000138.1:0-2174 GCA_964631195.1 uncultured Desulfurococcaceae archaeon | reverse complement strand
AAGTGTTCAAGTTTTGCCCATACTTTATATGCCCAAACTGATAATGATCTTAGCATTACAAGTGGCGTTGGATATATATGTGGTATCATATCGAGTACACTAGTGAATACTTTAAGTGTTCTTCTATCATCAGCCATAGGATCGCCCAGTTGTATAACATAGTTATATTGTTATAATCTACCTCAACCACCTATATAAATACTAATGAGGATAACGATAACTTGTTATGTAAGTATACCTAGTTCCCTCTTAAACATACATGCCCTACATACATTATTTGAAGAAGGCTCACTACAAATACTACATGTTCCAATAACACCATCTTTACCATAGCCTAGTTTATCAAGTATTTCAATAATGTTCAACAGTGATCTAATTAATGAATACTTTGTACCAGGATGTTTTTCCTCAAGCTCATTAATGTATCTTCGAATACTCCATCTAACACTATGAATAGCGTAAGGGCATTCAATAAATTCAGGATAAAGGTTATTTAAAATAGCATACAAAGTTGTTTCTTTCTCTAATATCTCGTAAAAAGGCTTGACTCTACGAACAAACTTTGGATGAAAAGGACCTTTAGAAGCAGGAGCTAATTTAGGGATCTTGTCCCAGTTGTTCTGTATTATATTGAGTAGATAAGTCTGAATAATATCATCTAAATTGTGGGCTGTAGCAAGTACTGAACCACCCATTTCACGTGCTGCTTTATTCAATAAATATCTACGGAAAACCCCGCAGTAACTACATGGTAGATATGGTAAGCCTTTATCCATACCGATCTTAACGATCTCATCAAGAGTATAGCCTATTTCCTCCTTAAAGCTTACAATTCTATATTCAATACTCAATTCATCAACTATTCTAAGGAAATCCTTGATCGTCCTATCTCTATAACCTTGGATCCCCTCATCAATCAATAATGCAGAGATCCTCCAGCCTGGAACCCTCTTTGATAACTTATTTAGATAGTGGAGAAGAGCTAATGAATCCTTTCCACCCGATACAGCAATAACTATATGTTCTTTTTCTCTAAACATCTGGTACTTCCTAATAGTCTTTCTGACCTTTTTATCAAAATATCTGAGGAAATGGTGTTCACAATATGCCTTGCCACCAGCCTTCATGATATATACTGCAGGTCTACCACAGATACTACAATTAACCACCAGACA
This sequence comes from uncultured Desulfurococcaceae archaeon, assembly GCA_964631195.1. Classification (GTDB taxonomy): domain Archaea; phylum Thermoproteota; class Thermoprotei_A; order Sulfolobales; family Desulfurococcaceae; genus CAZHDB01. The sequence continues at coordinate 999 of CAZVWZ010000138.1, read as the reverse complement.
CCACCGGATACAAAACTAGTTCATCCCCGTCCTTTACGATATAGTCTTCAGTAACAACATGGCTTTTTACAACAACGATGTATTCTTCGAGTAATAAATTAAGTATTTTAAATAACTCTCTAATACTAATCCCATTAACATTTAACTCTTTAGCAGTTCCATCAGCAAACCTTACTCTTATAGCCAATACCCTGCACCACAAATACCATATAAGGGAGAGGTATTATTAATTGTATATATATCAAGGCTATAGCTTTAGGAAATAACTATGGATAAAATAGGATCACTTGTATTAAAGGTAACAAGCAAGGATAATAACTAATATTCAATAATAACTTCATAGACCTTATCATTTATTTTAATAAACACGTATTTCGTGCCTTTCCTTTTAGCTAAAATCTCAACAATCTTCAATGGAACGATCTTAGTATTCGTTATAACTTTAATCTTTGAACCACGCACCATTTCACTAATTATTCTCTTAAGCTTAACTAGAGGATGTTCCTTGCATCCTTTAGATGTCTCTCTAAGATCAATAATTTCCATTTAATTACCCTTGTAGATAAAGATCACTGTATTAGTAAACATACAGATGGTGAACCATGAAATAGAGACTATACAGTCCTTGAAGGATGCAGTTGATATTATTAGATCTAGGAATAAAGATACAGTAATACATATAGATACAGTTGACGTATATACTAGGCTACCTATAGATTTTAAAAAAGCCAGATATTGATCTATTGACATTAAGTAGTCATAAGATACTTGTACCAAAGGGTGCAGAAGGCTCTGTATGCTAGGAAAGAAACTAAGATTAATAGGATATTACATGGAGCTTTAAGTACTCAACAACTATGGCCTGATGTAGAGAACATGCCTGCTATAGTGGGATTTCATGCAGCTGCTAAATTAGCGCTTGAACAAATCGAGCATAATAATGAATATATTAAGAGATTAAGAGATCGATTGTTTAAAGGAATATTAGATAATGTATCT
>CAZVWZ010000137.1:0-3379 GCA_964631195.1 uncultured Desulfurococcaceae archaeon | reverse complement strand
TTCCTTGGAGCAAGAAAGTCTAGTAGAAGCTATGATCCATTTACACCATTAGGTCTTGCCGATCCATTTTATGGTACATATACAGAGAGTCTAGATTGGAGAATGATACCAGTAGTAGTTACTGATCCAAGCATTGCAGGAGTGTATATGATTTCAAGATGGAGCACAGGTTATGCAACTTCACTAGAGGTTCTTGTAGTACCTCCTGGAGGCGCCTATTTGCCTGATGGACGCGATCAAAGCTTTGCTGCATTTAAATTAGGACCTGGCCTTGGACATGTGTATAATCCATCACTAACTGATCAGTATCGTGGAAGATTAAGGCTCTATATACCAGTTAAATGGAGCCTGCCATTAAGAGACTTTGTACTATGGTATTACTATAGCGTTGATCTAACAGATTACCAAGTAAGTGAGTCATGGGATTACATATTCTACTATAAGCCAGCTTACCATCCAGGCTTATACAGGATCTTCATAACATATGGCAGCTATAGTGGCTGGAAAATACATGACCCCGTTGGAATTAGGCTTGTTGTTGTGCGTAGCATGTCTACAACAAGCTATACGCCAGATAACAACAACGCCGTGTTGATTACAACAACATATAAAGCTGCAGCTTATGCTCCATTCCTATATGCAGCTTTATATGTATTCTCTAATGTAAGCTATACAGTATATGACAGCGAATATACTCTAGCACCTCTAGGAACATATGGTGTTTATGGCGGTAATAACTATGGAGTATATCTTGTACACTATGATTATGGATACTACCTAGGATACAGTGTTGTTGGTACGGAGTTAACTGTATCATACTATGTAGAGACAGAATCTCTACCAGCTGAGATAGATACTGCATTGGTAACTTGGGAGTATCCATGGCATGCAAGTGGATTCTACTACTACAATACAACAGGTGGATACTTAATTAAAGGAGAAATAATATATGGTGCAGTAATATCATCTTCAATAACACTAACCAGTGGATAAAATATATTTTAATAAAAATTATTTTTTAATTAAACCCTTCTCCATAAGCCACTCATTAACCACGCCTAATACCTTCTTTATACATCCAATGCCTTCAGCACCATAACATCTAAATTTACTTATATCAACTAGTTCCTCTGCAACAAAGGACTCAATTATATCATTAATTCCATGCAGTCCATTTAAGTAGGCTGGATAATACGTAGAAATGAACATTGATAATGGTTTGTATTTCTGTACAAGCTTATAGATCCCTAAATCACGCTCCTTACAATATGTTCTAATAGATACATGAGAGATACCAATATATCTAGGATAATCAGTACAACAAGGCCTTTCTATGTATAGAAGGCCTTTGTTCTCAATCCAGATAACGGCCTTCTTCAGAGAATTTCCAAGGAGCTTCGATATCCTTGATTCAACAAAGGATCTATCAAGCCCTCTCTTGACAGCTTCCATGGCATACCATGTTATTAGATTGCCAAAGTAGTTTTTAACATAATCAGATAATCCTCTAATAATTGACGGATTCAATGACATGGAAAGAGCCAAAGATGAGGCTAAACCGATCATATAAAGTTCCTTATATCCTATAGTGTCTGGCGTGTCAAGATCTGTGTGATAATTAAGACTGGGCCATTCATTAAGCATTACACCCTCAATATTATTTATTAGGAACACGTCATGATCGCTTCCATTACCATACGATGTTTCATCAAATCTTATATTACCTACTGCAGGCTGTCCATGAAAGGTTCTAGAGGTTGTATAAACATATTCTATAGCCAGCCTTACTAAAGGTGTTAATGCACCCATGTATTCAATCATACTCCTTATAATATGAAGTGATGAACCAGTTATATCCTGCTTAGATCCAACCATATCGAGATTGAGTACTCCTACAACTTTCTCAGCAGGCAATATCCTGTTCTTAAATAATGCTATAGTTCCAGTATATTCCGGGACCCAATATAGACACAGCCTAGTATTAGCATCAATTTTATTAAAGATCCTTGACAACGCAACTGCGTTACCAGCTAGGGTCGCCGAACCACTTGCATTATCATGAGCTCCTGGCTTAGGATGACATATATGAGCTATTCCAGCTATAATGTATTCTCCATCGCCTAAGCACGTCTCTAATATGGGAAGACCTTTTTCATGAATATCTATACCTATATTCCATTCAATACTTATTCTAGAACCACCAACTGTTTTAGTTATGAGTCTAGACACTAGCTTATACGGTAATGTAATAACTGGAATCAATGCTTTCTTCCAATCTTCAGGTGTAAAGAATAGGCCGGTATATGGTACACCTAATGGATTTCTTGAAGGACTATACCAGACAATGGCCTTAAATCCCTTCTCTACTGCTTTATCATAGATCAGATAAGGACTATCACTAGTTAATAGAACATCTCCATCTAAGCCTTCAAGTTTATCTATACCTCCTAAAACGATTTTACCCGAACCACTTCCCCCAGGACTATGAGCAGCAACTAGTGTTGGATGCTCTATTGTATTATATTTAGCAATAACTTTCTCGTCTTCTTTTACAACTACTTCGCCGAATTTTAGATCCCATCCGATTGGTGCAGTTGTAAGGCCCAGCTTCTCTCCATTCGCGACGGTATAAATCTTGGTTTCAAGACCGTTGTTTTCTAGAAATTCCTTTACCTCGTTTACTGCATTCAATATTCCAGTCGATCCCTGTAATCTATGATGAATACTTATTCTAGTGAGTAATGAGTATGTTTCGGCCAAAGGATAGTTTTCTTTAATAAGGTTGAGTAAATCGTTAATACTAGTCATTAGAATATCACACTCCGGAGATATCTGGTGGTACATTTGGAGACTATCTATTTGCTAGTATTAATATTACTTGCTTTAGCACCTGGTTTAGAAGCAAGAATAGCTATTCCATACGGACTCATCTATGGCTTCAACCCCTTAGCGGTATTCATACTATCATATATGTTCAGTACTTTGCCTTCAATTCCAATAATATACTCTCTGAGTTGGGCTGAGAGTAGAGTTGTTAATAAGATAGATTTCCTAAAGAAAATATACACATGGAGTATTAATAGAATAAGAAATAGAGCTGAAAAAATTAGAAAAAGCCGATACATATACATAGCACTACTTCTTTATGTAGCTATACCATTACCTTTGACCGGTGTCTGGACGGGAAGTTTAATAGCCTATCTCTTAGGACTCGATAGAATTAAATCGATAATATCAATAGCTTTAGGTAATGTTATTGCAGCTTTATTGGTAATATTGTCTGTTCTTGGAGTACTCGTCCTTCTATATTAGAACTCTCCTATACCATGTATCCTAGGGTCTTTAAGGGTATCTAAATCACAACTATTATTCTGGTGTT
>CAZVWZ010000136.1:0-3409 GCA_964631195.1 uncultured Desulfurococcaceae archaeon | reverse complement strand
AAAATACGAATGAACCGGGTTCGTAATGCATTAAAGGCTTTTTCTCAATGGGATCGGGATTCGCAGCTGTGAGTAATCCATATACTAATGTATATAATCTACCATTATGATTATATCTTACACCACAAACACCATAGGCTCCAGGAGGAATAATGCATCGTCTATGACAAAGATAGCAAAGTACTTTTCCATCCTCCAAAGGCTTCCATAATCTAGCTTCTGCAACACCTGGCCTATCAAGAATTTCTCCATTGTTTTCAACTCTAACTCTACTCAACTACTACCACCTATTTCTCTTCTAAATACATAATTCCTATACATCCTAATTAAGCTCAATATCGACCTTGAGAATTCTTTACAATACCTTTATAAAAAGATCTGCCCACACATATTCATTGGTGAACAATATTGGCTAAAATAGATCGTTCATCATTAGCAATTATACCCGGATCCAATGCTTTTAACTTAGCAAAAAACATTGCTGAAAAACTAGGTGCACCACTACTAGACGTTTATAGAAAGATCTTTCCAGATGGAGAACACTATGTACGGATAGATTATGGAAAACTTATTGTGTCTCCAAAATATAGTGTAGTAGTAAATACATTATATCCTAAACAGAATGATGCATTCATAGAAACATTACTCTTACTCAATGCTGCTTATCTCGAAACTTCTATGAAAACTGTGGCTATCATACCATATATTGCGTATAGTAGACAGGATAAGCTATTTCTTAGAGGTGAACCTGTAAGTTTTGAAGTAATCTTATCTTGTCTGCGTAGTGCTGGAGCAGATATATTGTTAACAGTTGATATTCATAGTCCAATTGCTTTAAAGAGATACTTTAAAGGCTTTTCTATAAACATATTAGTCTCAGATCTACTTGTCAAAGCTTCATTAAAATACCTTGACAACCCTGTAGTATTAGCTCCAGACAAAGGTGCTTTAAATAGAGCTAGATATGCCGCTTTAAAACTAGATCTCGAATTTGATTATCTAATTAAACATAGAGATAGAGTTACAGGTGAAGTTAGTTTAGAGCCGAAAGAACTTAGTGTTAAGGATCGCGATATAGTCATTGTTGATGATATAATAAGTACAGGTGGCACAATTGCTCTTGCAGCTCAGAAGTGTCTTGAGAATGGTGCAAGGAAAGTAGTTGTAGCTGCTACACACTCATTACTTATAGGCAACGCCCTTGAGAAGATCAGAAATGCAGGAGTTGAGAAGCTTATAACGACAAACTCTATTCCTATAGAAGAAACGGATTTTATAGAAGTAATAGATCTTAGTGATATAATATCTAGTGAGTTACAACGGGTTATCCATGTCTAGGAAAAAACTATACTACTTTATACTATCGGGTTTAAATGAGTCATTAGCTTTTTCTGAATTAAGAGCACTATTAGACATATATGATATAAAAAACTATAGATCTTATCTGCATTCAAAATTAGCACTAATAGAATCTAATGAATTATCATCAAAAATTGTTAAAAAGATCGTTATTCGTTCAGGCATGATAAAGGAAGGGGGTTATGCCTTAAAGATCACAGATGACATAAGACTTAAAGATATAATTGATATTATAGAAAATTTAAGAAATTCATTCAAATGGATTAATTACTGGATAAAAACTATTAACATAAAAGGATTATCGCAGAGTACAGAGATAGAGAAAATAAGAGATCATATAAGATCCATTGATCCAAGTATGATACCACGATCTAATAATATTATTAGTATAATTAGCATAGAAGGATTTTATATAATTGGTTTAAGACTTGCTACAATACCTACTAGGGAATTTTATGAAAGAAGACCTTCAATAAGGCCTTTCTTTAGAAGTATAGCCTTACCAGTTTATCTCTCACGTTTACTAATAAATTTATCAAGAATCAAAGAGGGAATGACTTTTCTAGATCCTTTTTGCGGTACTGGAAGTATTCTCATTGAAGCAGCTCTTATGGGTTTAAGAACTATAGGACTTGATCTCAACTGGGAGATGGCCCGAGGCTCTATAAAGAATCTTAGAAGCTATGAACTAAAAATACCATTTACGGTAGTAGGCAATGCTTTAAATTTACCATTACTTGATAGTAGCGTAGATGCCATAGCAACGGATCCTCCTTATGGTAGAGCTGCTAGTACTTATGGTGAAAAAGTTAAGGAAGTCTATAATGGGTTTCTTAGAGAAGCATATAGGGTTCTTAGAGATAAAAGATACCTTGTATTTATGGCTCCCTCTTGGCTTGCTAAGTATGTGGAAAAGCTTTTGTGTAGATATGGATTTATATTGTGTAGGAAGCATCATATGTATGTTCATGGGGGGCTAACAAGGATCATATATGTGGTGTATAAAGCTTGAATATAAGGCTATATTTTCTAGGTACTGGCGCAGCTGTACCTATTGGAAAGAGAGGTTTACCCTGTATAGCTTTGAAGGTTGATGGAGACATATACTTATTTGATGCTGGAGAGGGATGCCAATATCGTTTATTTAAAGCAGGACTTGGAGTTGTCAAGATCAAGACTATCTTCATAACACATTTACATGGTGATCATTTCCTTGGTTTATTCGGTATGTTACAGTCTATGCATATGCTAAATAAAGAATCACCACTAAGTATCTATGGACCTAGTGAATTAGAGAACATGATAAAAACATTCTTACCATATGGTCTTGAAAGACTGGGGTTCGATATAAGCTTTGGAGAAATTAGTGAATGGAGCGAGATCTATAGAGACGATAATATTGTAGTTACATCATACCCTGTTAAACATGGTACGATTAAATCCTTTGGATTTATAGTTGATGTACAGAAACGTATTAGGAAGAGAATAGTATATACAGGCGATACTTCTCCCATAGACACAGTCGTAGAGGCATCAAGAAATGCAAATATATTAATCCATGAATCAACATTTACAAGTGAATATAGAGAAGAAGCTTTAAAACAAGGTCATTCAACTGCTGCAGATGCTGCATTAGCTGCTCAAAAAGCTAATGTGGACTTGCTAGTGCTGACGCATATAAGTGCTAGATATGATGACGATTATGATCTCTTTATTGACGCATATAGATTCTTTAAAAATGTAATTGTAGCCCAAGACTATATGAGCCTAATACTCTAGTCAAGCTGTCTTTACCGTAGCACGTATTTTCGGGATAAATCAATTTCCATATCACTTCTATAATCTATAAAGATCACTTCTTTAAAACCGAGACTAAGAAGTTTTGCATATATGTCTTCAAGAATTCTTCTCCAGAGTTGATTCATTGAGTGTTCGACAAAAATAGCATCCTGGATCTGAACCTGAGAAGCCTACATAAACACCAATAATATTGCCGTCTCTACTTATTCTTAATTTAACTACTACCTTACTTGATATAACATCAACATCG
>CAZVWZ010000135.1:0-3430 GCA_964631195.1 uncultured Desulfurococcaceae archaeon | reverse complement strand
TCCCATACATCCATTGCATATAGGCCATGCACGTAATTCATTTATAGGAGATACACTAGCCAAGTTACTTATAAATCGTGGACATATAGTACAAACAAGATTCTATATAGATGATACTGGTAGGCAAGCTGCAATACTTGCACTAGGCTATAAATTGCTTGGAGAACCCGATCCTCCGAATGACGTTAAGTCTGATGAATGGCTTGGCAGGATTTATGCTTTGACTAATTTATTAATAGAGCTTAAGAAAGTACGTAATGAGATAAAGAACATTGAGATAAAGATTAAAGCAGAATTTGTTGATGAAGATGAGGTTGAACGATATAGATCCCTTATAGCTAAACAAGATAGAATTGCAGCTGACATAGGCAGATTATGGGAATTGGATAAGGAGTTATTTGACAAGTTAAGTAAGGCTATTATGGAGTATGAAGGAGATCTTGAGGCTGAGATTAGAAGGATCATGCTTTCTTACGAGATAGGAGAGGATTGGGCTAAGAGACTCGTTAGAAAAGTTGTTGAAATAGCTCTAAAGGGAATTCGAGAAACACTGGATAAGCTTAACATAGAGTTTGATAAGTGGGATTATGAAAGCGATCTTGTATGGAACGGTTATGTCGACCAAGTTATTATGAAAGCTAGAGAAACACCATACTTTACAATTTATAAAGGGGCTGAGGCTCTAGATCTGCCTAAGTTAGCTAGCGATAGAGAATTGCTTAAGAGACTCGGCATCAGGATACGTGGAGAGATACCACCGCTTATACTTAGAAGAAGTGATGGTACGACACTTTATACTACACGTGATATAGCATATACTATTTATAAATTTAGGGATTTTAATGCAGATAAAGTCATTAATGTAATCGGTGGGGAGCAAAGATTACCTCAGGCTCAGATTAAACTTGCCTTATATGCTCTAGGTTATCATAGGGAGGCTGAAAACCTTATCACATACATCTATGAAATGGTAAATATACCTGGTATGAAAATGAGTAGCCGTAGGTATCGTATAATAACTCTTGACTGGCTACTTAACGAGCTATATACAAGGGCTAAGGAAGAAGTCGATAAAAGGAGATCAGATCTTAATGAAGATAAAAGGAAAGAGATAGCATGGGGAATAGCGGTAGCAGCTGCAAAGTTTACAATGGCAAGCTATGATCCGCTTAAACCACTTACATTTAATTTCGACAAGGCACTGAATATTAGCGAGAATAGCGCTCCCTATCTTATGTATACATATGCTAGAGCGAATAGTGTTCTTAGGAAGGCTAAATATATTGATTGGGACAGTATAGATTATACTAAGGTAGGCAATGATATAAAGAAAAGATTATTATGGCTCATTATGAAATATCCATGGATAGCTGGAAAAGCAGCAGATGATCTATCGCCTGAACTATTAGCTAATCATCTACTTAAAATAGCTGATACCTTTAATAAATGGTATGAAATGGAGAGGATCATTGACGAAAAAGATACAGGGTATCTTAATCTTAAGTTGGCATTGACATATGGTGTAAAACAGACATTAGAACATGGACTTAAAACATTTGGTATAAAGCCATTGTCCCAAGTATAAGATTTTAATTGAACTATTTATTCAGAGGAGGTGCATTTCTACATCTATATAATTCGAGCCAGGTTGATTTCATCATCCAATATATACTTAATATTTAGGTCTGTAATATTTTTCTGAGACAATATTATTATAAAAAAGAGACCCAGTTATTCATAGAAATATCAACTATAATCCTTAAAATATATTTGAATCACTTGTACTAGGTGTTTAAGTACTATGGAGTCTATGAGAATTAGAGTGTACCCAAATAATAGAGTTAAGGAGATCATAGCTGCAATACCTAAGGGACACACTCATTTAAGACTGGCTCTTATATTAGATGATCAAGTAGTAGTCTTACATGAAGCTACAGTTGCAGCTATTGTAAGGGCATATACAAATATAGTTCTACATCCAAGTAGAAAGGGGATAAGGCTTCTAGGTAAATACATGGATCTCAATGAAAGGAAACATGGATATGCAAAATACCAGCTTATAGAAGATACTGAATACAGTGAGGATGATGCAGTGAAAGCTATAATGAATTTTTTGGGGATGAAGACATGATTAAGTATGAAGTTGCAGAAGATGTTGAAAAACTTGCAAGGGACATTGTATACAGGTTATCGGAATATTTTGGACATATAGATATCAACAGAGTAAAGTTCATTAGGAGCGTTGGAAGTCGTTCATCAGCTGTTGCCCGTATTCATGGACTTCCACGTATATGGAGATACGTATTGAATATAGAGCCTATGTACATTATTGAAGTTATAGGTGAGAAATATGATCATTTAAGCACTCAAGAGAAGGTAAAGATCATTATACATGAACTGTTGCATATACCAGCTAAGTTTAGTGGAGGCCTTAGACCCCATGGAAAATACGTAAACCATAGAATTGTAAATAAACTACTAAGAGCTTATCTTAGGCGTAGGGAATAGATATTTTTAATAATAAATCTATAAATCCATATGGGTGGAACTTATTGAAACTCTATGAATATGAAGCTAAGGAAATAGCCCGCAAATATGGGCTCCCAGTACCAGATGGATATCCTGCATCGACTCCGGAAGAAGCTTATGAGATTGCTAAGAGGCTTAACTGTGAAGTAGCTATTAAGTCCCAGGTACTTGTTGGTAGGAGAGGTCTTGCTGGCGGTATAAAATTTGCTAAGACACCTGAGGAAGCTCGTGAAATGGCTACTAAGCTTCTTGGCTCATTAATTCGAGGTGTCCCTGTTGAGAAGATACTTGTCGAGAGGAAGGCATGTATTAGTCGCGAGTATTATTTATCTCTTACTGTTGATCGTTCCACGAGATCCATTGCATTACTAGCATCTACATTGGGTGGAGTTGAAATAGAGGAACTTGTTAAGGAGCATCCAGAAGCTCTTATGAGGATAAATATTGATCCGTCAATAGGTGTTAAGCCTTACATGGCTAGGTGGATTGCCGAATTCTTTGGATTAGGCAAGGATTTCTGGGGCAAGCTTTGGAATTTTATCGATTCTATGTGGAGGATTATGAGGGATCTTGATGCAGAACTTGTAGAGTTTAATCCACTAGTATTGACATGCGATAACGATCTTCTTGCTGTTGATGCTAAGATAATAGTTGATGATAATTCGCTATATAGGCATAAAGAGTTTCTTGAGAAAGCTTTTAGAGAATATAGTGAACTAGAGGCTCTTGCTAAACAACATGGTTTCTCTTACGTAGAGCTTGGAGGGAACATTGGTATCCTTTGTAATGGAGCAGGGCTTACAATGGCTACAATGGATCTTGTTAAGTTATTTGGTGGCGAGCCAGCTAATTTCCTTGATATAGGAGGCGGTGCACGTAGAGAACGTGTTAAAGAAGCTGT
>CAZVWZ010000134.1:0-3470 GCA_964631195.1 uncultured Desulfurococcaceae archaeon | reverse complement strand
CCCATGGATCGTGCTCTCCTACTATGTCTCTCATGTGCAACAAGTAATGCAGTAAATAGTGTAGCTATATCTATTGATATAATCATATATATGAGATTACTCGATGTAAAGAATATTATTAGAGATAGAAATAATATTGATAAATAAAACCAATAATGTTCCTCCTTACCACGTATTTGCTTTATAAAGAAATATGAGCCGCTATACAATGTTACAGATATTCCAACTATAGATAAAGCTAAGAGAAATAGTGTATTTAGCATACCAGTCAGGAATGTTATTTTAAAATTGAAGAATGGTATTATAGGAATAGAGGATGTTTCGATCCAATCCGCTTTTAATATGAATATTGAATAAATTGAGAATATTGATAGAATCGTCATTGAAGCTATTATTAAGTATTGAGATGGTCTAGTCTTATTTACAATGGATACTATGGCTGAAGCTAATAGCATATAAATAGATAAAACCAATAATTCATAAAACATATATTCATCAGCCAATTTATTGTTCTATATTAGTGGAATCTAAGTATTTTGTCGAATTTTCTCAACATATCAGTATCTATTTCCCTCTACCAAGGATTTATCTTTGTCGAATCCCTATAAATACTAAGTAGATATTTTGAAAAGGTGAAGGTTTTGGATAAAGAATTAAATGATATAGAAAAGTATCTTAAAGCATTAGCACATAAGGTTCGAAGAGATATTATCAAGGCATTAGCTGAAAGAGGTAGTCTAAGTTATACTGAACTCATGAGAGTAACTGGTGTAATGGATAGCGGTACATTTGCATTTCATATAAAAATGTTGCAGGGACTCATTGAGAAAGATCCTGCTACAGGAGATTATAGATTAACGGATGAAGGATGGCGTGCATATCAAGCTCTCAAGATACTTGTGAGTAAGGAGAGGATTGAAATAGAAAAATCCGTAGAGAAAGGCCAGGCTAAAGAGAAAACTATTGTAAAGCTAGGTGAATTACCCGAGCTAAGATTTACATATAAATTAGCTGAAAAACTACGTAGAGAGGGTAAAAGAGCTCTAATTAGAGATGTAGCTACATTAATCATTGATGATATGCCTGAAAACTTGCTAGACTCTGTTCTAGAAGGAATATATGATGTTGATACAGTTATTGTTCCAAGCTATCTTCAACATATTGTCATACTTAAATCTAAAGATGTAGGTTATATCGGAGAATCAGAGCCTGTAGGATATACACTTTCAGAATCCATTGCTAATATGGTTAAGTCAGCATTAGCAACTGCTATGAAAGGACTGGCTAAGGCCAGTATTAAGCCATTCTCTTTTATAGGTAGGAAGATACCTGTTGACATAGTTCTTGACGAAAGACTGGATAGGCCAGATATTGATTTAGTAATAGATACTAGTTCTATAAAGATGGAAATAGCAGATGATAAGGTCTCATTTAAAGGAGAATATGGTGAAGGAGGTACTGCTAGCCTTAAAGTTAGTGATAATAAGTTAAGCGGTGTATTTGATGCTGCAAGTGGAATTCTAAAATTACCCCGTGAGAATAATCGTATTGATCTAAGAATTGATACTTCAAGCATTAATGGAGTTATTCACGCTTTTAATGATGTAAAAGCTAATATTGATACAAGTAAGATAGATCTAGAGATCATTGGTTTAATGAATACAAATAGTTTCTTCAATATTGATACATCGAATGGCTCATTAAAAATACATTATAGAAGATTCACAGGCGATTCTAAACTTGAGTTTAATATAGATACTTCATCCATTACTATTGAAATATATGTTCCTAAGAACATTGCTATTGATGCATCACTTATTGGAGGCTATGGCAGTATAGAAGTTAATGGATTTAAAGGAAAGTCTTATAGAGATCCAAACTACCCTAGTGCTATGGCAAGATTATCAATTACTGTATCAGCAGAGACAAGTAAGGTCAATGTGATAATACATAGGGAGGCTGTGTAAGTAATTATTTAAAAATATTAAAAATATCTTAGCATGTAAGTCTTCCACCATTTACGCCAAGTACTTGTCCAGTAATAAACCTGGATGCAGGAGTTGCAAGGAAATATATTGCTTCTGCTATGTCCTCGGGCTTAGCTATGTCTCTTAATGGATGCAAGGCCCTTATCCTCTCTCTTTTATCGGGCGTGTCAATGTAATCCTTCACCATATCAGTTTCTACAAAGCTTGGAGCTACAGCATTAACTCTTATTTTAGGAGCAAGTTCTATAGCTAATCTCCTAGTAAATCCTATAACACCTGCCTTGCTAGCTGCATAAGCTGTTGATGCAACAATGTTTCCTGTTTGACCAGCAATACTTGATAAATTAACTATAGAGGCCCATGGAGCCTTCTTAAGTAATGGTAAGAAGATCTTGGTGACAAGAAATACTCCGGTTAGATTAACATCAATGACTCTCTTCCAATCGTCAAGGCTTGTTTCTTCAGTGCTTCCAACATGTAATATGCCAGCATTATTAACGAGTATATTGAGATATGGTATTTTCGTAGCCACAATACTATAGGCTTTAGAAACACTTTTTTCACAGGAAACATCCATTTGAAGGTAAAAACCGTCTCCACCAATATCTTTGACCATCTTAAGAGTTTCCTTAGCAGCATCTTCATTCTTATAATAGGTAAAAACTATATAGTAATCATCTCTAGCAAATCTTAATACAACAGCTCTACCGATACCACGGTCTCCACCAGTAACAAGGACATATCCCTTAACCATACCATATACACCAAGATAATGATTTATAGAAGATGTAAAATAACCTTAATTCCCATTTCTAAGGAATAGAACCTATAACTCAATACCATATTTATTTCTAAGTACAGTCTTTAGCTCATCCTCTACAGGATTGATTATTGGAGCATCACCGGCAGTTTTTCTAACAATATCAGGATCTTTAAGGCCATGGCCGGTCACTAAAACAACTACTGTTTCATCCTTATCGACTTTTCCATCATCTAATGCCTTGATCAAGCCTGCTAGACCTGCTGCACCACTAGGCTCTGCGAAAATCCCCTCTAGGCCTGCAAGCATTTTCATAGCTTTAACGATGAGATCGTCTTCAACTGCTACTCCATAACCATTTGTTTTATATAATGCTCTTAAACCTGCATCTCCATCCCATGGGAAAGTATCTTCTAAACCAGTAGCTATTGTCTCCGGAGGCTTTTCCCAAGGCCTTATATTCAATGGATCTTGTTTTTCTATCCATGCTCTGACGAAGGGTGCATTCCCCGTTGATTGTACTGCTACAATTTTTGGATAGCCATTTACCCAGCCAACCATGTTAAAGTCCCGAAAACCATTATAGAAACCAGTTAATAATGAAGCAGCACCAGTCGGTATAAACACTTGGTCCGGTATATTCCAGTTTAATTGTTCAATAACTTCAAAAGCTATTGTCTTAGGACCCTCGATCTGATATGGATTGAATGGCCCGAAACTAG
>CAZVWZ010000133.1:1632-3497 GCA_964631195.1 uncultured Desulfurococcaceae archaeon | reverse complement strand
GGTGTTTTAAGATTTATATGGTATCCTCTTGTTCAGATAATGGGTGGTTTTGCAGGAATATTATCAATTGGTTTTACTGTTTTATTTATACCAATTTTAGTTATTATAGCTCCTTTTATGCTTCTTGATTTTCTGGGAGTTACAAGTATGGCTTCCATGATAGCCTATCAAATAGTGGCTATGTTACTGGCTTTTATTGGCTTCATTATCTTGGGAATATCGATTGCCACATGGTTCTATTATCGTTTAAAAGGAGTTAAAATAATTAGGAAAGGAATATATAAGTATATAAGGCATCCTCAATATCTTGGATTTTTAATATGGAGTTATTCATTAATTCTTATATACTCATTCTTAATAGCCTCTCCATTTGCTTACTATCCACCTCCAGGCCTACCTTATCTAATACTATTATTTACCATAACCGGAATAGCTCTCATTGAAGAAGAGAAACTTATTGAAAAATATGGAGACGATTATAAAGAGTACAGAGAAAGAGCATCTTTCATTATACCATTGCCTAAGAAGATTAAAAATTTAATTCTATGGATACCGCGGAGGGTAATCTATAAAGATATTCCAGAAACACGATTAGAGGTAGTAAAAGTACTGATCATCTATTTTATCATCATAATACTTATTTCATTACCATTTGATATAATTCTATTTAGCTATTAACATGGATTTTACTTGATAATTTCTTTAAAGTGATTAGAAATTAAAATTATGGTCATAAAAAGAAGTTTGGACACGAATATGGAATCATCACTAGTGTTTGATATGCAATGGAGCAATATTGTTAGAACTCATTGCAGATAATAGCTATTAAAAAGATATTTAGATGAGATAGATAGGTTGATGAAGTGGATTTAATAACTTATTATAGCCTATATTGAATTAGCATTTAACTGTAAATTTATTTATGGAAAAACTAATTAATTAACATAATGTTTTTATTTTCAAGTCTTAATAAGCTAAATCTTGGTGTTTTTAAGCATGGATATTTATGAATACTGGTACAATAGGTTCTATAATAAAATTAGGGAGAGAAAACCATTACTCGGTACTTGGATAACTATTTCTCATCCTGAGACTGTAGAAATACTATCAAATATGGGTTTTGATTGGTTTGTATTCGATATGGAACATGCTCCATTAACTATTGGGGACATAGAGATAATGTTAATGGCTTTAAAAGGTAGTGATGTAATACCTATTATAAGGGTTCCATGGAACGATCCTGTATATATAAAACGAGCATTAGATCTTGGGGTAGCTGGCGTACTTGTTCCATGGGTTAATAGCAGGAATGAGGCTATGGAGGCTGTAAGAGCTGTGAGATATCCACCTGAAGGAATACGTGGAGTTGGGCCTAGAAGATGTGTAATGTATGGTTTATGGGATTCTGTGGAATACTTTAATAAATGGAATAAAAAAGTAATTCTAATTGTACAGGTAGAGACTAAGGAAGCATACAAGAATCTCGAAGATATACTAAATGTAGATGGTATTAATGGTATATTTGTAGGTCCATCCGATCTCTCCGCTTCCTTTGGCATATATGGTAAAATAGATTCGCCAAAGTTTATTGAAATTCTAAAATACATTGTGTCAAAAGCTCTTAAATATGATAAAGTAGCTGGAATAATGGCTAAAACACCAGAATTTGCAGCTAAAGCTATAACTATGGGATACAACTTTATCTCATTATCACATGATACAAAATTCTTAATTTTAGGAGCAAAATCATTCCTAGAAAGAACAAAAAGCTTAGCAGGTCTATAAATATAGAAATCATTGGAAATTCTATGAGATATATTTTCTAAAACACATAAAGTTTATATATTATATTTTAATTATACTTT
>CAZVWZ010000133.1:0-1532 GCA_964631195.1 uncultured Desulfurococcaceae archaeon | reverse complement strand
TTATATATTATATTTTAATTATACTTTCATTACCTATATCATAGTTCTTATGATATACACTTTTACTCTCCTCCTGAGATATATAATTAGTAGAAATAATTCAGGTAGGTATTATATGGAGGTTATTGACGAGATTAAATATCGGGAAGAGGTCTATGAAATTAGTTTAAGAAATGGAAGTATAGAAATAAATAACGCAAGAAACAACATTAATGGACAAAGAATTCTTAATGATAACAATATATTAATTATTACATCAAGTAATTCCGATCCCAAATATTACAAACAGTATATGTCATGGGCAAGAAATATTTCAAAAAAGATCAGGCTACGAGAAAAAATCAAATGGTTTCATAAAGAATACTATAAAGGATCGGTTACTGTAGGGTCTGATGACGGTATTGAACCATTAATTGAACTTGTAAAATACACGTATAAACAACTTCTTGATAAAGGCCTAAAATCAGAGGTCATAGGCATTTTCAAAAAGATTCATCGAGAACATAAAATAATAATTGATAATGGAGAGGCTGTTGAGGATAGGATTTTATATGAACTTTATATTTATCCGTATACAATCCATTATGGAAGAGTATTATCTTCTTCGAAACTCATTGGAGATAATAACGTGAAGGGTTTATATAATAAGTTAGATAAAGGACTTGATGATATTTATAGAGACATTATATTAAAATCTAGATCTAAGAGGCTTAATCCGGTTTATACTGGGAAATGGAATGTTATATTGACTAAAGAATCTGCTCCCGTTATCTACCATGAAATTATTCATTTACTGCAGGGAGATGAACCTTTTAAACTTCCTCTTGGATATAGATTTGAAGCAGATATAACTATTATAGAAGATCCTTTTTATAGAGGCCCTCTTCAAAGATTATTTGATGATGAAGTTTATCCGGCATGGAAGAGGACTTTGGTAGAAAAGGGATTAGTAATTGATTATTTACATACCAGAACTACTGTCTATGAAGGTATAAGGCCCGGTAATGCCCGTGGCTTATTTACTAGATCAAAGCCATTACATTATCAGTTAATTATTAAACCTGGAGATTGGAGTATCGAGGAAATGATTATTGAGTCTAGAAAAAGTATTATTGTTGAATCCATTGCAGAAGCACATATACATAGTAGATACATTAGAATAATTCCCGAAACCTGTCTTGTTAGTAAAAAAGATCGTGTAGAGCCAGTATTTGTAGGTGAGATACTTATACCTATTGATAAGTTGAATCAAATATTCATCGGCACTAGTAAGAATATCTTTAATAGATATACATTTGAGAAAGGATTTGAAGTCTATGAAGAAGCTCCTGCTACACTAATTTATGGTAGAGTCCTTGTATAACCTATTTTCCCGATCAAGTATTGCAACGAAAGAACCTTTCTCGACCCCAATAACCCTAGCCAAAACATTGCACTTAGGGATCAATAAGAATACCTTTGGCTTGCCAATTCTTATTGTATGTAAGTATTCAAAATGTGCCATACCCTTAGCAAATACGATGTCGCTTCTC
>CAZVWZ010000132.1:0-3505 GCA_964631195.1 uncultured Desulfurococcaceae archaeon | reverse complement strand
CTAGAGCCGTTACGAGGCCGGCGCTCTACCCGGCTGAGCTACGGCGGCATTTCTAGATATCTAGATTACTTCTACTATCTTTATAACGTTTAGCAATGCTTCTCTAGGCCCGTATGTTAGTAGGATTATATCTCCATAAGATATCTCATGTTCTGTAAATAATTTTTTATATAGCATATCTATGCCCTCTTCATAATCTAGTGTTTTATCTGTTTCTATGTAACATGGTTTTACACCATAGTTTAGAGATAGTTTTCTAATAATTACCTTATTACTTGAACCAGCATATACTTGTACGTGGGGCCTATACTTAGATATTCTTGAAGGCATGAGCCCTGTCTTTGTATATACGAGGATCTTTGAGCCTATGCTTTCAGCTAATAATACTAAGCCCTTTGCATATTTTTCTCTAGGATTTAATGGTTCTATCCTACGCGTTATAGGCTCTCTTCCTTCCTCAAAGAACCATTTCTCAGCTTCTCTCAATATTTTCTTTAACCATTTAACAGATTCTACTGGATATTTTCCTATTGCAGTCTCATTTGTTAGCAATATAGCATCTACACTATCAAATACAGCGTTCATTATGTCAACAACTTCACTACGAGTAGGCTGCGGACTGTTAACCATAGATTCTAAAAGCTGTGTTGCTATAAGGACTGGTTTACCATACTTTATTGATTCATTAATAATTATTTTTTGAAGTCTAGGTATTTCTTCAAGACTATAGTGCATACCAAGATCTCCTCTGGCTACAATGACAGCATCTGCCTCACTAACTATTGATTTTAAATTTTTAATTGCATTCTTAGTCTCGATCTTAGCTATAACACCAATGTCGTCTCTACCTAATCTAGACAATAAATCTCTAAGCATTACTATATCTCTTGATACACTTACATAACTTAGTGCTAAGTAAGTAAACTCTCTTGAGACAGCATATTTAACAGCTTCTATATCACTTGTTGTAAGAGTGGGTAAACCTATCTCTTTTCCAGACACAATTAGTGTTTTCCGTGGATGGACAATTGCATCATTTAACGCTATAAGCTTAGCATGATCTATATATACTTCCTCAACTCTAAGCCTAACTCTTCCATCATCAAGTAGTATAATGTCTCCTATCTCTAGAAACTCAAATAATCTACTATAATTAACTGGAACAACTCTGTCTTCGCCGAAATACTTGTTTTCAGAAAAGTATTTTAGAATAACAATATCGCCCTTAGATACCTTGAATGACTTAAAATCACCTATTCTAAGCTGAGGCCCTCTTAAATCACCTATAATTGCAGGGTATACATTGAGCTCGCTAGAGACCTTATTTATGATGTTTAAGTATTTATCCCATGTACTAGGATCGCCATGGCTAAAGTTTATTCTAAACCCTGAAACCCCTTCTCTTAAAAAAGACTTAACTACATTATAATTGCTCGATGCAGGGCCTATGGTAACTATTATTTTTGTTCTAAGCATTCTCCATCTACTCTTTCTCAGGTTTCCCTATCTCTTCATATTCCTTAATGAATTCTTCAACAGATTTAGGTTTTGGTGTAGTTACTATGAGGTATCCTATATATCCAATTATACAAGCTATGATAAACATTATTACTAATATGGTATATTTTATGAGTAATTCACTTAATTTAATGCCATAAACTATTCTATTAGGATCAATAATTAATCCATAGGCATACAGAACTATAATTAATATAGCAATTATAATTAATAATGCACCAAAAATTTTTGAAGCCAATACATGCACCACACTATATTAGATCAATTATATCTTTAACCTTAACCCCAACTTTAATACCTATCTCTTTAGCTCTTGAAGTAGCGTTAGAAACTTCTTTCTCAAGCATTTCCTCAACACTACTAACTCCAGATACTCGAGCAACAACTAGGTCAAGTTTCTCAACAACATCAAGATTAATATATCCACACATAATAAATCCTCTTTTACCTCTAATCAGTATCAATGGAGGGGCGTTAGGTAACTCGATCTCGAATCCAATAACTCCATCCTTAATATTCTTAACCCTTAAAATAGTATTAACTTTTTCAATATCCATAATAATCCCCCATTTAAATCATGAATAAATAGAATCAAAAATATTTTACTCAAACATACCAGCCTTAAGAAATAATCTTCCTCTGACAAAGTATTAACTAGAAAGAAATAGCTAAGAAATTGTTAAAACACGAGATAGTGGCAAAAACTATGGTGTATATAAATATGGAATTAACGCTCATGGCAAAGCATAACCCACTGTAATTGAAACTATTTTATACTTATCAATCTTAGCTAGCCATAAAGAGGCTCCGACAATTATACATAAAACTAGTGAAAGAAGATAATGCTGAGCTAAAGACAGTTCAAGACCGGCAAGGAAAGAAGCCGTAGCAAAACATAGTAGATTGATTGTTCCAAAATAGCGCTACAAAGAACCATGAAGCAGCATAAACAAGCCTATGAATTCTCTCAGAAACAACAACCTTATTCATTCTATACCTACCATGTATAATTTTATCTAGACTCACATAAAATTTCTAAATATCTTATAGAATAGGGCTAAAAAATACAACACCATTGAGTATAAAACATAATGTAGACTACTTATAATAGTTATACGTTATTAGGTTTAATGATTATTTAAGCCATGCTTTTTCACCTATTATTTCTGGGTAATCACTGTAGAGAGCTAGAACAACTATACTTGTTGTCTCAGTATTCATATCATGACCATTTCCTTTCAGAACAACTATTTCCCCATTTACTGTCTCATAGCTAGTATATATACCGCCATAAACAGTATCTTGTGCCATAGCTATGATCTCTAAACATTTATCAAGAATATATCTATAATTCTTAACAACGTCGGAGCCAGCATAGTATAAGGCTCTGTACAAGTAAACGAATAAAGCACACTTATAAACTGCATAGACTTTCTTTCTAAAGTCATTGCAAGTAGCATTAACTGCTATATCATAGAATCCATATCCATCCCACATACTAGTGAGGTTGAGGAAAGCCTCTTCAGCCTCAGACATGGAACCATATAGTAGATAATCAAGTGCACGGTAGACAAGTAGATCAGCATATTTATACCAGTCTAACATAGGACGAGAATAATCATAGACTTCTTTATAAATAGTTAAGTTAAAACCTAGCCTTTTTGAGTAAACAATACCATAGCTAATATTAGCCCTAGCATAAAACATATCAGGTATATCTCTTCCAAGAAGAATATCTATTTTCCCATTCCATCCACCATTATACTTGTTATTCAGTGTTGTAAGTACATTCTTGGCTAATGGAGAATTTAGTACAGCTAAAGCCCTAGCAGCTAAAACATTATCATTAGCTATCCAAATCCTATGGCTATCATCAGTAGTATTATAAACAGAGGCTCTTAGCAAACCAGCTTCCTCAATATACTGGCTTTCAAGGAACTTTCTTAGAAGATCCTTATCAGGTAATGGCCCTATTATCAATATTTCA
>CAZVWZ010000131.1:0-3507 GCA_964631195.1 uncultured Desulfurococcaceae archaeon | reverse complement strand
ACTATAGTGGCAAAATACATTATACATGCAGTCCTGTTCTATATGATCTAATTGATTATGCAGATATAATACATATGAATATGGATGAAGCTACATATTTCATTAAATGCTTGGAATTGGGATCTTTAGAGGAACTTATAATGTATAATGATCTGTTATTCATTATAAGCGACTCATGGAGGCCGCTTTACATAATATTTGATAAACAAATATTGATGATTAAGCCTATCAGGGTTCAAGGAGATGAGACAGGAGCTGGAGATACCTACTTATCCGCTTTCTCAATATACTACTATCTACTAAGAGACGTTACTTTAGCAGCTAAATATGCATCTTCACTAACAACTCAGAAGATACTCTACGGCGATATAAAGGATATCAATGATCTTGAATCATATATGCCAAGAGAGATCAAGTATGTAGAAAGGATATCTTATCACAAAAAAGAGTAAGCCTCATCGGAGTTCACCGCCCCACCCCACCACCGCCCTCCATGTAAACAACTATGTGTTATTAAAGCACTTGTCCTACTTAAATACATATTTTTGTATACTGTATAGTTGTACGGTAGTATTAGTAAGCTTGATGTATAATTACATACTGTATTATGTAAAAGCATATACGGCATAGGCCAACAATATGTCTTGACTTCATTGCCCTAGGAGATGGGCTTAGTAGTTTTGATGTATACTGGGCGGTGGTGGGCGTTGTTGTACACTTGTATACTAGAGGTGGTGTGGGCAGTGAACCCCTCGGCATGTATAATGTTTGTTTAACTTCTTTATATATTTTTAGCTAATACATTAATGAATAATTAATATTTGATTAACTAATATAGTATCTGTTTAAACACTTATGCTAACTATTGATACATCTTGAAAAATTTTATTATTTCTCTGTAAAGCAGCAATCGCATAAGCTTCAGACTCTGCTTTCTCACTACTATAGACTCTTGACAATATTAGATCGACTAATTCCTCCCTAGTAGGTATTCTTCCTATAACCATTACTTTACCGTTAATTTCTATTTTTGGTAAATCAGCAAATTGTATTTCAATAGGATCTTGAATCCAAACATGTATTGGAATTACTTCGACCCAAATACCATATTCTTCAAGAATTTCCTGAGCAACACTCCACGTAACCTTCAGAGATTCCTCACTAGCCTCATCAAATCCAAGGTAAAGCACAACCTGGACTTTTGGAGGATCATAATATGTTTCTTCCAAGGCTACTCCCGGAATCAATACTAGTTATTTTCTTAGAATTTTAAAGAGTAGGTGTAATAATACTCAAATAATTCATACCTAATAATTAATAGCTCTCCTAATAGATGCATTTACATAGTTCTTTCAATTATAATTATATTTAGAAATTTTTATCAAGAGATCTATTAAACGCTATAATCACTATATAAGAGAACAGTGGATTTCATGGAAAATATAGTCTTCATATAAAGATTTCTCTTACTTAGTCTTCTCTCTTTTTACAGGATGAATAGTGTCCTTAGGAGCTTTACTAAATATTTCTAAATACTTGCGAAGTACTTTAGGTATGACAACTACGCCGTCAGGTTCCTGGAAATTCTCAAGTATTGCTGTAATAGTTCGGGTACTAGCTATTGCTGTACTATTGAGTGTATGTAGATACTCCTTTTTCATACCGCGGCGACGTATAAGTCTAATCTTTAGTCTATATGCCTGCCAATCAGTTACATTACTACAGCTTACCATTTCCCTGTATTTTCCTTGAGCAGGCATCCATGTTTCTAGATCATATTTTTTAGCTGCTGGAGCACCTAGGTCCCCGCTTGCAATGTTTACGATTCTATAAGGCAATTCTAGTCCTTGGAATAAGTATTCGGCATTACCTATGAGTTCCTCCATAAGATCCCAGCTCTCTTCAGGCTTAGCATATATGAATTGCTCTACCTTATGGAACTGATGAACACGGAAAATACCCTTAAGATCACGGCTACCGGCTCCAGCCTCTTTACGGAAGCATGGACTAATACCAGCATATTTAAGTGGTAGCATTTCTTCAGGAATATCTTCTTTATAATGAAGTGCAGCTAGTGGATGCTCTGCCGTAGCAATTAGATATAGGTCTTCATCTTCAATTTTATAAATGGCATCCTTAAAAGTATCCATATCAATTACTCCATTCATAACCTTATAACGTAGCATATATGGTGGTAAAACTAAACGATAGCCTTTACTTGTTAGATAGTCCATAGCATAAAGTAGTAATGCTAGATCAAGCCATACAAGATCATCGAATAAGTAGTAAAAACGACTACCAGCAACCTCGCCAGCCTTAAGAGTATCGCCGAATTTAAGAACATTCTCAAGCATATCAGCATGTCCAACGGGCTTCCAATCAATAACCTCAAAATCAACCTTAAAACCATACTTTTCAGTCTGCTCCTTAAACTGTTCAACATGCCCTATCCAAACACGGGGCCTACCCCAGAAACGTATTGGTACATTATATGTATCGTCAGGCCCTATAGGTACTGTATCATGGACTATATTTGGCAGACTCCAAAGAGCCCTTTCCCGCTCCTCCTCAACACGTTTAAGCCCTTTCTCAAGAACCTCAAGTTTACGGAGAAGCTCCTTAGCTTCTAATATAGCCTTTTGTCTCTCTTCACTGCTCAGCCTTGGAATGCTACGGCTTATAACATTATGTTTATGCCTTAGTTCATCTATTTCCCGAAGCATTTTCCTCCATTTAATATCAAGTTCATACGCTCTATCAACAAGTGCTGGATCCATAAATCTTTTCTTAACATGCTTCTTAAGCTCCTCTGGATTCTCACGTAGTAGCTTAAGTATACTCCAGCTCAAATAACAACACCTATAAAACCTAAAAATGGCGTCACTTAATAATAATTTTTCGTATATTACATGTATCAATTTTTTAACCATTAATAATTCTCTATATGTTTCCTTCAACCAAGATACATTTATAATAAAAATAATAGTCTATTTATTGCATTCTAGATTGAGTAACGACGCTTCCATTCTTCAACAATATCATATCCATAACGCTCAATAAACATTCTACGGCCTTTTTCAGTTATTTTCTCAGGGGTCCACGGAGGCTCATATACGAGCTCTATATCAGCATCTATATCTAGTTGTCTCTTGATCTGTTCCTTTGCGATCGCGGGGAGAATATTTGCTAATGGACAAAATGCTGTTGTAAGACTCATTTTTATCTTAACATGTTTATCATCTACAACTTCAATATCATATATGAGTCCGAGATTGTATATGTCAATACCTATTTCAGGATCAATTACTGTCTCGAGAACTTCAATAACCTTCTTCTTAATATCCTCCTTATCTGCCAAGCAATAATCACCTATAACAATAATAACATTGTTAACAACTTAATATAACTTACCAGAAAAAGCTAGTATAATGCGGGGGACAAGTCCCCTAGGGTCATCCGCTCCCGTGTTTCGGGAGAGTCCAATATCCCTAGGGGCGGCGCGCAATA
>CAZVWZ010000130.1:0-3554 GCA_964631195.1 uncultured Desulfurococcaceae archaeon | reverse complement strand
GCAGACGTCGTTACTTCAATAGCTTCCACATCCTATCACCAATCCATGAAACCTATTAGCTCTCTAATCTTCCTTATAAGCTATCCTCTTAACTCTTAATGGCTTTCTAATTACAAACAACGGTCTCTCTTGATAATAGTTTTTATTTATCCTTAAGGCTTCTTCAGCCTTAGCTAGTTCGCGGCCAAGATATATGGCATGAGAGAGCATTGATACTAAGCCATTATCAACTATATACTTAGATATTTCTTCTGCGCTTCTTCCACGTATCAAGATCTTTCCTTTCTTGCCTATGTATAGTGCATCGATATATCGATGTTTATAATCTACTCTTATCTTGAATATACCCATGGGATCCAATTTATACTCTGTTCTATAGCCTTTAACGATAACTGTCTCAGCACCCTCTTTCTCAATTGGCATGGTAATTCTCCTTTTATCCTTAAGAATGAGTAAGTCTATGCCTAGATCCTTTGGAGGAGTCTTACGTAGATAGGATAGTGAAGCCATTTGTGAAGCGATAGCTATTTCCCTGGTAGAACCTTGTGCTTTAACGCTTTTTTCAACTGTAAGTATTAGGCTAATACCTATCTCCATAGCAAACATAACGAGTAATGCATTTACACCAATACTATCAACATCCATTAGCTCAACAATATTGCCAGATCCTATGAGCATAGGGATCTTTGGATGTGTTTCCTTAAATAATGAATACATATATAGTGTCTTAAATGAGTCACCGATTATGGGAGGCTCAAGTATTAAGTCTGCAATGATATATTTTATACCAAGCGATCTTCCTCTACTCACTATTCTTGCAAGTAGAGAAGTTCTCTCAATAGGGTCCTTAGGCAAGTATCTTCTACTGTGATCATATGGTATGAATACACATGGTGTATCCATTACATAGCTTGAGACTTTATCTATATTTGATAGATCAATACTTAATACGAGATCAACACCTGCTTCAACAGCTTTAATGATCTCGCTTGGAATTAGTGAATCAATAGCTATTGGGACATCAACTTCTTTCTTAATAGATCGTATGATCCTATAAACTTTATCTGGATGAGGAGTTTCAGCTTCGAAACCAATACTCACTATATCGGCTCCATCATCAATATATCTATGTACTCTATCAATGATCGAATTTTCAGATAATAGATGAGCATCTACAATTTCAGATATAATCCTTATTGGAGGAGGATTTTGCGGCACAATAATATTACCTATGGCAATACCATTTTCAGGGCTAAGGCTATCCTCAAGCTCCTTTAACAACTTAATATTCCTAGCAATTATTCTTCCACGAATTACCTCATCAGCCGGTTTATCAGGAGATAGATATTTAGATGGATCGTCTAACTCAAATATTAGTGGTAAATCATTAGCATGAACAGGGCCTTTTACCGCGGGTATACCAGTGTATTCTTCAATAATTTTAGCTGAACCCCTACATCCACCAGGTATTATAATCAAGTCATACATATCCTTCTTGATACCCATTCTAGATAGCTGCTCTGCTATGTTTTCGGTAGATAGTAGTACTATTACAGAGACAGGTAGTACCATAACATCTACGCGGTGAGGAGTTTTTGACTTACCTAGAACTTCCTTAACGAGTGGGCCAGCTAGTTTACCTGTTACAAGAAGTATTTTCAATTTCCCCACAATCCTCCGGTGATGGCTTTTCTTAAATTTATTTAAGATTATTATACCTAATTATTTTCTTGTACATACTCATTTAAATGAAGATGGTGGCTTAATTGAATATACTATGGGCTATTACGGGATCGGGAGCCTATATACGTGATGTTGCCCATCTAATCTATGAATTAAAGAAAGTATATAGATTAAAGATAACTACTGTTCTTAGTAAATGGGGTTATGAAGTTGTTAGAATTTATGGTATGATCGATGTTTTAAAGAAAATAAGTAGTGGAGGTTATTATGAGGAGTTACTTATCGGAGATCAAGGTGTATACTATATAGGTAGAATAAATCTTGGCAGATACAAGCTCTTAGTCATAGCGCCAGCATCAAGTAATACAGTTGCAAAAATTGTTCATGGAATAGCTGATACTCCGCCTACTCTGGCTTTTGCTGAAGCAATTAAATCTGAGGTGCCGGTCATAGTTTTTCCGACAGATGTACCAGGGTCTAATGGATACATGTATTCAGAGACCCCATGCTATATAGATAGGAACCTATGTAAATGTATTTATGAACATGGAATGTGTCCTGCAATGGAGATCTGTCCAGTTAATGCTATCGTACTAGTTGACAATATTATTCCTAGAATCGATCTTGGTAAATGCATCGGCTGTGAGAAGTGTATTGAAGCATGTAACTATGGCGCTATTAAGTGTTGGGAAAGAATTAGGTTGAAACCGAGAGATCTTGATTTAGAAAACATTGAGAAGCTAACTAAGCAAAAAAGTGTTTATGTAGTAAAAACAGTAGACGAACTAAGAGATAAGATAATTGAGCTTCTTGGTGAAGTCCGTGGCTAAAGCCTTAGGAATAGATCCTGGAACTAAGTCCTTTGACCTAGTTGTTATAGACAATGATAGAGTTGTGTGGGAAAAAAGTATTGATACGATAGATATAGCTAGGGATCCAAAGATACTTATTGAAGCTATTGAAGAGGCAGGTAATATAGATCTTATTGCAGGTCCATCAGGATATGGTACTCCCATAGTATGTAATGAAGATATTATTGATCCATATACTTTTGCACTCGAAGTACTGTTGCTAACTAGTAGAGAGGATATTGAAGAAGGTATGAAAAAAGGAGAACCAGGTATAGCTGTATACAAGGCTATTGGTGATACTATAGCTGTATTATGGGAAAAGAAGGCCAGAGTATGTTATATTCCATCTGTTATATTATTACCAACGGTTCCCAGTTATAGGAAGATTAATCGTATTGACATGGGTACTGCTGATAAGATGGCTATAGCTGTATTGGGTGTATTTGATCAGAGTAGGAGACTTGGGATAAGCTATGAAGAGACGAGCTTTATACTTATTGAAATGGGGTATGGATATAATGCGGTCTTAGCGGTTGATCAGGGAAAGATTATTGATGGATATGGAGGTACTCTTGTACCAACTGGTTTTCTAACCATAGGACCTATTGATGCTGAAGCCGTTGTAGCAGGTAGATCATGGAGTAGAAGCGATGTATTCTATGGAGGAGTATCGACTATATGTAATGAATATAGTGTAGAAAGAGCTCTAGAAAAAGCATTAAAGGAAAATACCTGTAAAGATGCCTTTAGAAATATGTATGAATCTATTGTAAAGATAGTTTACGCTATTAGGAAATCATTAGAAAAACCTAGAGAAATCATTTTATCCGGTAGACTATCGAGAATACCTGAGATAAGGGAGACTATAGAAGAACTTCTAGAACATATAGCTCCAGTGACAAAAATACATGGATTGCCCGGGGCAAAACTGTCTAAGGAGGCTGCACAGGGATATGCTATTGTGGGAGAAGGAATAGCTCATGGCTTCTTCCATGACCTCATAAAGCATATGGGTATTGA
>CAZVWZ010000129.1:0-3586 GCA_964631195.1 uncultured Desulfurococcaceae archaeon | reverse complement strand
CTAAATGATGAGTTAAAACAAAAAAGACAGTACATTGACTACTACAAACTTTATCTTTTAAAGGCAGATAAGACAATAGCTATTACTTCATCGACAATAGCTGATATATTAAGAGACGAATTCCCCCATGAACAAGAAGTGTTCATTGATAAAATATGTTATATCAATTATCCACTAGGTAAGAAACCGGAGGTTAAATTCTTCAACATACTATGATAATTTTTAATCAATATATTTTTCCACAATTTAGTCCAATGCGCTATGTTTAAATATGGTTCTTGAACACATTGATGCCTATACCTATTGCCTCATCATAATGAATTTAGTATTTCTCTGGCTTTGCCTCTCCCCATTTGATCCAAGGGCCTCTAATAGTATTGAATAATGTTAATAGGAATGTATAAATTATTGATGGAGTTAAGATTATCCATAGGCTAATATATTTGTTGAAGATATCGATAAACCATTGCCCATAGAGCGAATTCAATGCATATATTGGCAGTAGCTGTAATAAAAAGATCAGTATAAGACCGGTAATAATTGATGCAATGCTTGGATTTAGCTTTACCTTTTTAACTAATAAATCTAGAACTATACCTAATATTGCACCCAAAAATAACATATTTATGATTGGTCCTATATAAAATAGCCAGGTTAGAGATCCAATGCTTTCGGCTGTCTGCTCCGCTATTTCAAGAGCTTTACTAGAGGATATTCCCTGAGCTAGTAATTGATGATATACCAGATCTTGAATAAATGAGGCAAACATTCCATTAATCCTTATGGCTATTATAATTGAAGCAATAATACCAGTTAATAAGCCGGCAATAACACTATAGAATATTTGCTTGCTCTCAGCCATCTTTATCACTCGTTAAATAGCCACATTACTTCAATAAATTTATATTCCTATTATAGGTAATTAAAAATTTGGTAATGATTATTGGATATGTTAATAATAGTACCTATACTTATATCGATTTTACCGGGATTAGTAGTACTTACAATAGTTTCAAAGTCAAATAAAAACTATTGGTTAATGGCATTAATCGGTGGAGCTGGCTGGTTAGTTGCATTAATTGCTAGAGAGCCTATACTTATCTTTATTGAAAGCCTAGGACTATATCTTAGAGTATGCATTGCCTCATTTTTAGCTGGCTTATTTGAAGAAGTTACAAGGTATCTAATACTTAAATACTTTATATCTAAGAATATAGATCCATACCGCTCGCTTTCTATAGGTCTTGGCTGGGGTTTAACAGAGGCTTTATTATTGTATGCAATACAGGTTCCATTAGCAGCATCGATATATGGTTATCAATGGACTGATTTTCTACCAGGTGCAATTGAGAGAAATACGGCTATATTATTTCATCTTGGAATGGCAATGCTTATAACACTTGGCGTCATTGGTTTAATAAACGCTAAGATAGCCTTATCATTAGCAATATGTTTACATACTGTATTAAATATTATAGCAGGAATCGCTGCCATTAAAATAGAGAATGTATGGGTAATTGAGGGCATCATAGCCTTAATAGCATTGGCAGTAGTACTACCTATAATCTATTATTTCCTTAAGAATGTTCTAAAAAGAAAATGAAATAAAACTACTAAGAACAACTACTTTATTACTTTAAGATTTAATTTTGGATTTTGCAACGATAGGTATATGATTTGGAATAGCTCCTTATATATTTATGAAGGTGGTAAAATTGTCAAGTAAAGATTTTATAATAACCACGGCAGACTATATTCCAGGCTACAAGATCAAGAAGGTCCTAGGAATTGTTAGTGGTAGTGTTGTACGTGCAAGACATTTTGGACGTGATTTTATGGCTGCTTTAAGAAATCTTGCTGGTGGAGAAGTAAAAGAGTATACGGAATTACTTGCTGAATCAAGAGACGAGGCTATTAAGAGAATGATTGAAAAAGCTAAGAAATTAGGTGCTAATGCAGTTATATCCATGCGATTCGCTACAACTGCAGTTATGTCAGGTGCAGCTGAAATACTTGCCTATGGCACAGCCGTTATTGCCGAGCCTGAAGAATAGCACAATATTGTTTATGTTTAAATAGTCCCATAATTAGATGTGTATTCCTTAACATTTTATTTTTCAAGTATATTACACCAAGGTCATAATAACCTATTATACTACTCTACGTATCAGTCTATAGAAATATCTACGATATATTATGTAGAAAATTAAACCACGGAGGTAAACGTCTACGAACATTGCGGTCCATGCACCAAAAACACCTATATATCTTGTCAATAAAGCAGCTGGCATTACACGGAACATATATAGTCCAGCAATATTAATCATCATAGGCACCCTAGTATTACCAGAGCCACGAATGCCTCCTCCAAGAGTCATGAGGATAGCTAATCCAGGCTCACTAAGACCAGCTAGTATCAAGTATATAGATGCTAGCCATCCGACATAGGGATCAGGTGAAAAAGGTAGTACTAGATACTGTGAAGTTAGTGCAACAACTACGCCTAATACACCCATAAGCATAGTAGCTTGTTTAGCAGCTTCCCAACCAATAGCCTTAGCACCATCAGGATCGCCAGCGCCTATTCTCTGGCCAACAAGTGCCGAAGCAGCAACAGAGAATGCAAAGCCCGGCATGTATATGAAACTCTCAATACGTATACCGATCTGGTGTGCTGCAAGAGCTGCTTCACCGCAGCGAGCAATAAAGGCCATATAGGCATTACTCCCAAGACTAAATACTAGTCTTTCAGCAGCAGCTGGTGCACCAATATTCATAATCTCGTATATGAGTTGTGGCTTAAGAGAAATCTTTGGCATAAGCCCTACATGGTGTATGAAGAGGAATTCTAGAGGAACCATATAGGCTATAGACAATACAGTAGCTAATGCAGCACCTACAACACCGAGTGCTGGAGCTCCAAATAAGCCATATATGAATATGGGATCAAGGACTATGTTTAACATAGCACTAGATAATACTGCTATCATAGAATATTTTGTTGCTCCAATAGCTCTTAATGAAGAATCTATAGTCCATGCAATAGCTGTTAGTGGTAGTGCAAGTATACGGGTGGATAAATACTTGCTTCCAAGATCAATTATCTCAGGCTGTTCACCAGCTATGATTGCCACGATATATGGTGAGAAGTTATACACTATAAATGCGGCTGCAAGAGCTACTAGTGAACCATAGACTATTGTTTCTCCAAGAGCCCTTCTAGCCCGATCTAGTTTCTTAGCACCATAACTCTGGCTAACATAGACTAGACAACCAGTATAGAACAGTACAACAACTACAAAGAAAAGCCATGAAAGATAAGAACCAATACCAACAGCTCCAAGAGCAGAACGGCCTAGTCGAGAGACAAAATATGTATCAGTAATAGAATATATACTATCACCTAACTCACTGATTATCATGGGCCATGAAATACGCCAAACCCTCTTAGCCAAAGAATCATCCTGCATAGCAACATCATATTAGACAATAATACGAAAGGACTATAAGAACTTAATCAATAATTGGCATGGAGGAACATATACTATCGTTCTAGAATAGATAAAAATAAATGAATTAATCTTAA
>CAZVWZ010000128.1:0-3617 GCA_964631195.1 uncultured Desulfurococcaceae archaeon | reverse complement strand
TTCTCGATCTCAATCCCTTAAAGGATAGTTATGAACTGATTGAAAATGCATTAGAAGTAGCTATTGACTATGGTATAAGAGTTCAGTGGATTGATCATCATAGCTGGAACAACCATATCATTGAGGACTTAAGGGCTTTGGGAGTAGATATTTTACTAGATAAGGACAAAGTGACAGCTGAAATTATTGCTAGATCATTTAATTTAAATGATAGATATTCTAAAGATCTTGTTGAACTAGCCCGTGATGATGATCTATTTCTAAATAGATATAAATACACAATTTATTGGCGTAGGATTCTTAGATGGTTTGATTGGGATATAAGATATAGAGCTTTACATTCATTTATCGCCGGAGACATTTGGCCTAAATGGGCCCGTGGACTCTATGGCCAGATCCATGAACATTATCGTAAGCTTATGGAGAAGGCATTAACTAATACGGTTATTAAAGATTATGGAGCCTTCCGTATAGCGATATCATATAGTATCGATCAGAGGCTTCACGCTGGAGAAATACAAGATATGCTTATAAAGAATGATATTAGAGCAGATATATACATTGTCGTCTATCCCAACGCTATAAGTCTTCGTAGCAATGTAGTTGATGTATCGGATATTGCTAGGAGATTCGGTGGAGGAGGACATCCAAAAGCTTCAGGTATACCTTTGAATTCTCCATCTCCAGATAAGATTATTGATAAAATCCTTAGATATATTGTAACACTGTGATGTATTCCCACTTATATTCCTAGATCTAAATACTAAAGATAGATTTTTATTGTGTATTATAATGGGAATAGTGTTGCACCAAGCGTATTAGTTTTATATCTCTTCTTCATAATCATTACTAGTAGATAAGGAATTGTATAGTTGGAGGGTGTCTTGGTTGTCTATTAAAAACTATTTCATAATCTATACTATACTTGCTATACTCGTATTATCTATAATTGCTCCAACAGTAACAGCTTCATATGCAGTAAATAATAACTATACAAACAATGTTACAATTGATCGGAACTGGGAATCTAAAATACCAAAGGAGTTACTTGAGTCATTTGATGAAAAAATAGACTATAAATTTGCTGTAACAGGATTTAATAATGCCGTTATGATACCTATGTATGAAGGTTCTAAGCCAGTTATAGTAACTGGACAATTGGGTTCTCTAGACTATGTTAAAAGTGTAGTTGATAAGATAAGATATATTATTCCAATGCCTAATGGTGCTTTTGTAGCTTATGTACAAGCTACTAAGGATCAGGTTATACTATTAGCTAAAAACCCTGGTATAACTTCAATTCTTCCATCTCCAAGACTTATTGATATATTGGAGCCTGAGAAAGAGAAGATTAAAGCAATAAATAGTGAAATACCATTAGCACACTCTTCAAACAATGTAGGTGATCAGTATCTGGGTGGTGTTAAGGTATTAGGTGGTGTTGATACATGGGAGGAGTATGGTATAACTGGTGAAGGAGTAGTTGTTGGCGTAGTTGATACGGGCGTTGATTTCGCTAATCCAGAATTAGGATATGATGCACTAGCACGTGATGAATCTGGAGCTCCATTAACAATGATCATGGATGAACAGATAGTCCTTACGAAGACTGTAGCTGTAAGAAATGAGACAGGATACTTAAATACTACGAATGCTACCGTAGTATTCTATAGTACATTATATACTTATATCTTGGGATCTCCAACATTATTATATACAACAATAGATCGAGACTGGTATGTAGGTAATATAACAAGTAAAAGTGGTTATTATAAATTCGGTATAGCAGAGACTGTATATATCGAATGGACTACCGGTTACTATCTAGCTATCCGAGTACCTGTTGTATTGGTTGATACTGAAGAGCCTGGTGTATATGATACAATAATATTTGATCTATCAACAGGGTTCTATGAGTTATCAGAGCTTATGAGAGAACTTGAAAATGAGACTTTAGGTACGATCCTATGGAGAGAGCCTGATCCAGCATGGCTTGACTATAGCTTTGCAGATGAGCCTATGTTTACTAGAGGAAACGAGATAATAGCCAGAGATTTTGATGGCGACGGCCTAGTTGATTTTAGTCTAGGTATAATAAGTGGATACTATCTGGACAGTTTTGGTTTAGCTAAGTGCACTATCAATTGGACTAGTATGGAGATTTATCCTGGCGAACCAGGCGTATATCCAGGTCTTGATACAGAAGGCGAATATCTTGTCATATTCTCAGACTTCTATGGACACGGTACTTCTGTTGCAACAGTTATTGGCGCACGTGGTAATTTAGAATACCATATCTATGGTGGAGAAAATGCTACGCAGAAACTATATGGTATAGCTCCCGACGCTAAGATAGCTGGTGGTGCTGGATGGCTTGTGGGTAGTCTATGGCCTGTAGAATTCTGGTTATCCGGCTGGGATTGGATATATAGCTCAGAAGAACAAGCATTGATCCCTGTACCTTCTGCTATTCATCGTGCAGATGTATTGAGTAATAGCTGGTCATATGTTAACTTGGTCAAGTGGGCTCATCAATTTCCAGGAAGCGACTATTGGTCATCAATGTTTGATATGATGATAGCATTTAACATATTACAAGGTAATAATGTCACAGTAGTATTTGCAGCAGGTAATGATGGCCCAGGATATAGTACTATATCTTCACCAGGAGCTGATCTATTAATTATAGAGGTTGGTGCTTCAACATTATTTGAGTACTACCAGATCTATGGTTATCCACCAGGTTATGCCAATGATATTATACCATTTAGTAGCCGTGGACCTAATGCACTAGGTTATCCAAAGCCTGATGTACTAGCTATCGGTGCATATGAATGGGCAGGTGTTAGAGTTAATGATGGACGTGGATATGGAGTATATGGATATTCATTTGATGGTATTCGTGGTGTTGACTTGTTCGGCGGTACTAGTGAAGCTACACCGTTTACAAGCGGATCATTGGCTCTAGCTATCCAGGCATTTAGAATGAAATACAATAGGACGCCGTCACCAATAGAACTTAAAGTCATTGCTAAGAGTGCTGCAGAAGATGTTGGTTATCCAGGTCTACAACAGGGTAGTGGACGGATAAATGCCTACAAGATGGTTAAGACTATACTTGAAGACGGATTTATAGCATATATTAGAGAAGGAATGTTTAAAGCCTATTTAGAGAATTATTATAACTATTATGGAGAACTTACATACGCGATTGCATCAATGCTTGCAGATACATCGCATTACGACATTATTACTCCTGGCGAATCTTCAACGTTCAACCTAGTCTTAGAGGGATACGGTGATGTAGAGATAACTACTGAGACCTTTGTAAAGGTTAAGGAAATTACATTATTCAATGGAGTCTATGACTTTAACCATACAGAATACCTAGTGGTACCCAGATGGCTACTTAGAGATGTTGACTTTATAGAGATTTATGTAGCTTATCAGAACCTTACATATCCATTCCCACAGTTCAGACAATTGCCTAATACAATGCATCAAATGATACGTGTTGACGTATTTGACTATGTTGATGGAATGCTGTATAGAATGAATACAGAAGCAAGAGTATCAACGGAGGCATACATAACCGTTGGTAATGTACAGGAGAGAGT
>CAZVWZ010000127.1:0-3621 GCA_964631195.1 uncultured Desulfurococcaceae archaeon | reverse complement strand
TTATTCTGCCAGCTATAGCGTCTAATCCTCCGGCTACGTCCCCACCCACATGCAGCACAGTATTTCTTAGCAACATTGTATGAGTGTCTACCGCATCTTGGACAACGTATATGTGTTTTACCCTTACTTGCTTTACCGAAGCTTGTAGTACCTTTTGTCATAAACTACACCTATTACCATTGGCTATAGAGATGGAGTTGGACTTATGAGTACAACTGTGTCTCCACGTATAACTATGGTACCTAGTTTACGGGAGCTACTGTCCTCAAGTATTTCTTCTGCATCGTCAAGTACTATGTTTAGATGCTGGTCATAGCTCTTAAGCTTGCCCCTAACATTATGGTTGCCCTTAAGTTTTATGAGTACAACTGTACCAATTGATTCCTGAAGGATCTTGTGTGCAGTTTCAACCATTTCCATCCTCTCCACAATCACATAAATACTTAGTTGTATCCATACATCCTCTACTATAGACACTAGGTTTACAAAAACCTCTATTTAAGTTTAAGGGAGCTAGTTAAACTATGTAGATATATGAATTGGTGAGAGATAATGGTTAGAAGATGGTTTTTATCGAAGAAAGAAGTTAAAGTATTAAGGAAAGAGCTATCGAGGCTTTATCCTAACATACCTCTAGAGTTTAAGAAAGTTGAGAAAGTTGTTGAAAAAAATCTTGGAGAGATAATAGTTGTTGATGGAATACCATCTTTTTATATACATGAGAATAGGTACTATCCTCTCTTAACGTTACTACTTGATAAAGGCTATGAATGGCTGCCCTATGTAGTAGTTGATATGGGTGCTGTAAAACCGTTACTACGTGGAGCAGATATAATGGCTCCAGGCATAAGAGAGATTTGTGGGGAGTTTAGGAAAAACGAATCTGTTGTTGTAGTGGAGGAGAAATATAGAAAGCCATTCGTGGTAGCAAGATCATTAGTCGAATCAGAAGCATTGGTCAAAGGGATTATTAAACGTGGTAAGGTTCTTGAAAACATACATCGTGTTGGAGATAGGATTTGGAAACTTGCAAAATCCCTCTAAATATATTCATAAAATATTTTAGACCACTAACACTTTATTGCATAGAGTAAAGAATAGCTGGTATGGGGGATTGGGTAGAGATGGCTCTAAAGAATGGAGACTTCATACTTATAGAGTACACTGTACGCGTTAAGGAGACTGGTAACATAGTTGATACAACTAATGAAGAGATTGCTAGAAAAGAAGGTATCTACGACTCCAATAGATCGTATGGGCCAGAATTAGTCGTTATTGGACGGGGTTGGGTTATAAAGGGCCTTGATGAAGCATTAAAAGAACTTGAACCTGATACTGAAAAAGAGATTATAGTGCCTCCTGAAAAAGCTTATGGTACAAGAGATCCTGGCAAGATCAAGGTTTTCAGTATACGTGAATTTAGGAGACGCGGTATTGATGTAAAATTAGGTGATGTAATCGAGTATGGTGGTCAGACAGGTATTGTTAAGAGTATTAGTGGTGGCCGTGTAGTTGTTGATTTTAATCATCCACTTGCTGGTAAGACCTTAATCTATAAGGTTAAGGTTGTACATAAACTAGAAGATCCGGTCGATAAAGCTAAGGCTTTAGCGGCTAGACATCTTGGTCTTAAAATGGAGGATGTTGATCTAGAATATAATGTTGAGGAGAAGGCACTATATATAAGGATACCTACTAGGATTATGACTAGGAAGGATATACAATATGCTAAGATTGCTCTTGTAAGCAATATCTATGAATTCCTAAAGGAAGATGTAAAGAAGATAGTGTTTCAAGAAATATTTGAAAGGAAAGAGGAGAAGGCTCCAGAAAAGAAGGAAGTTAAGGAGGCTGTAGAGGCTAAAGATGAAGAGAAGCAAGCTGGAGAGCAATCTGTTAAGGCAAAGGAAACTAGTCAATAACACCAGTCGCTCTAGCTAGTTTTTCAGCAGCCTCCCATGTAAGTCCTTTTTCACCTAGAATAGTGTATCTAGGCCTTATTGTATGTGCTATAGTTAAAGCTTTTATAATGATTTCCTCTGGAATACCTAGTTCACGGGCAGTTGTTGGCGCACCTATCTTCTGTAGTACATTCCTAACTTTCTTCCACTTAGGATCGCCATAGAGATATAGCATCATTACAGCGCCTATACCTACTTGCTCTCCATGGAGTGCAGGCTTTGGAGCTAAAATGTCAAGTGCATGACTAAATAGGTGTTCTGAGCCACTTGCAGGCCTACTTGATCCAGCTATACACATAGCAACACCACTACTGATAAGTCCTTCAACAACTATTCTTACACCCTCCGGATTACCACTAGCTATTAGCTCATGATATCTCATAACATGTTTAGCTGATAAAAGTGCTAGTTGTGCAGCATATTCTCCATAATACTCTCCCTTAAGTCTATGGGCCAATCTCCAATCTTTTACAGCTACAAGTTTACCTATAAGATCACCGACTCCTGAATTAAGTAATCTCCTTGGAGCATTGGCTATTACATTTATATCGGCTATAATAGCTGTAGGTGTAACTGCCCTTACACTCGTAGGCCTATCAAATCCTTTTAAACTAGCAAATGGACTGGTTATTCCATCGTGACTAGCAGCTGTCGGTATACTAATGAAGGGCTTACCTATTTTTGAAGCAACATACTTAGCTATATCGATGGACTTCCCTCCACCAATTCCTGCTATTATCTTAGGTTTTGCTTCCCTAGCCTCAGCCTTAACTTTATCAGCTAAATCCTTTGATGCATTATCTACGATCCAATACTGTACCTCATAACCATTGTCGATGAGTATGTCAATAACTTTAGAACTGATCTTACTATAAACTGTAGGCCCTGTTATTACAGCGACATTCTTCTTTCTAAAACCTAGTTCTTCTAAATATAATGGTATTTTATCAAGTATGCCCTCTCCAACAACGACCTTTTTAGGTAGATCTATTACATGATGTTTATATGAATCCAACCAATATACACCAAATGACTTAACAAATTATCTCTACTATATAGTTGAGTTTTTCATACTATTTATCTCTTGAACACTAAACTATATGCTTAAAAATGGGCATAGACATTTCCTCTACTAGAAAAGGGTATTGATTAGGTGTGTCATTAATGGTTTCTTCAAATAAGGTTAAGGCGTCAAAAACAACAACTGTTGGAATAAGACTTAAAGACTATGTTATAATAGCTGCTGACAAGAGGGCTACTGCTGGCACATATGTAGCCCATAAAAAAGTTGAGAAGATACAAAGGATAACTGATAATATGGCTATGACTATATCAGGGCTTGTAGCTGATGCGCAGTATCTAGTTAACCTAGCTAAAGCTATTGTAAACTATTATGAACTTGAAACAGGCGTCAAACCCGGTGTAAAGACGATAGCATCTTATCTAGCTAATATATTGTCTTCATATTCTAGAATGGTTCCCTTTATAGTACAGCTACTTCTAGCAGGATATGGTACTAGGCCAAGACTATACTATGTAGACCTATTTGGTACTGTTAGTGAGGAGAAATACATTGCCACGGGCTCAGGCTCTCCCATAGCTCTCGGCGTCCTTGAAAACAATTATAGAGAGGACCTTAGTATTGAAGAGGCTAAACAAC
>CAZVWZ010000126.1:0-3635 GCA_964631195.1 uncultured Desulfurococcaceae archaeon | reverse complement strand
AGAGCTATGGCCCGCCTAATATCAACCAATTAATCTACCTCTTCAACAAGATCTCCTCAAACTTATAGCCATCCTTCGTTATAACTAGTATATCTATTCCATCACCAGATATAGCATCACGTTCAATAGCTTCTAGTATAGCCTTCTTGGCAAGCTCCTTAGCCTCTTCAACATCTATATCTTCATGATAACTAGTCTCTATAATGCCTATAGCTATTGGTCCTCCACTACCAGCTACACTATACTTATCTTCTATCAAGCTACCGACAGGATCCAATACATAAATTTGAGGGCCTCTCTCATCGACTCCTCCAACAATCGATTCTACATAGAATGGTATGATCTTATATGAGAATAGCAGATTTGAATAATACTTGGCAAGTGATCTAACACTTATTTCTCTACCTATTTCTATCTTGTAATACTGGGCTTGTGCTTTCAATAACTTAACTAGCCTCTCAATATCACCATGTAGACCAGCAAAACCTATCCCTATATGGTTTGTTATAGGATATACTTTACGTACTTTCTTACTTAGTACAAAACCATTATATGATAATCTCTTTTCACTAGCTAGTACAATCCCCTCTTTAGCCCTAATACCTACTATAGTTCCTCCATTTGCCAAAGCCTTCTACACCCAGTTAATTCATTCAAACTACTGATACTACATTACTAGATTAAAACAGTATCCTTCTCTAAATACTAGATTACAGTAGATAGGCAATACTTTCGGTTAACTCCTCCACTCTCACTAGTAGATGTGAAGCTTTAGTGAATATCAAAACCTATTAGACTATTTAGGTGTAGGGGCATAGAGATGTACAAGGATCCATATAGTATCTGTAGTGGAAAGGTAATATGGGATTATATTAGAGGAGAAGTTATCTGTAGTTCTACAGGAGAAGTAATTGATCGTATTTACGATTATGGACCTGTACATGAAAGGCTTGAAACAATTGAGCAAAGGAATTTATTGCTTAAGAATAGGCCTAGGGTTAACTTTATCGAACGAAGATATAGGAAGCATTTGAGAACGTATATTGTTGCAGAGAGAATGATTAAGGATAAGCCATGGTTACATATAGATTACGATAAATTATTTGAGACTGGAAAATTCATCCATACAATAAGGTCTAAAAGTACTGATCGTGCTTTAAAGAATGTCAGAGAGAGTGGCCTTGAAGAAAAACTTAAGAGGATAATAGATCTCATGAAGGAAATTGATCCAGTAGCTGTATCACGTACTGAAAGAGCTAAACTTGCATTAGCATATATACTTCTTAATTATATAGAGAAAAACTCGCCTCCAGATATAGGTAAAACCGTATCGATCTTTAGTATAAGTCATACAACTTATAGAAGGCTTGAGCGAATAGCTCGTAGATTATACAATAAGATAGTTGCTAAAACAGAGGCTCTGTTAGTTACTAGATAGATATAGCTAATAAGTGGCTAGCTAAATTTCAGTAATTTGGGCAAAAGGTATTGAACATAGATGTGTTAAAGAGATATTATATACATAGCTATGAAGAGATCTTGGAGAAAATTAAGAGAAGAATGGAAAATCTAGAAGTACCTAGTCCACCTAAGAAGCATAGAGATAGAATTGGTAAGTTAAAAACACTTTATTTAAAGAGACTCGAGCTCGTATACAACATTCTTAACTCTGAAATAGACCGCGTTATTGAAACATTATCTGTACTTTCAAAAACACATAAGTTCTACCAAGAGTTATTCATGATCAGGACTGGTAGGAGCCCTAGAGAGTATAGACGTTTATATATTGGTAAGAAAAAGATTCTCCGTAGACTATATAGTAGATATCGTATAACGCTGAAGACTATTAATCTAGAGTATGAGCTTAAGATAAGGTATAGAGAGGCAATTGGTAGGCTATTATCTGTTCTGAAGAGGCATAAGAGAATACAGATGATGATCAAAGAGGCTGTACGAGAGCTATCTAAAATGCCTAGTATTAGAGAGGATGAGTTAAAGGTTATAATTGCTGGGATGCCTCAAGTAGGTAAGTCTACACTAGTATCAAAACTATCAACAGCTGAGCCAGAGATAGCACAGTATCCATTTACTACAAAAACGATTATAGTCGGGCACTTGATCAGAGAACCCTACTATAGAATAACATTCATAGATACTCCCGGATTACTTGATAGGCCTTTGAGCGAACGCAATGTCATAGAGCTTAAGGCAGTACTAGCACTTAAGTACCTAGCTGATAAAACGGTCTACCTAATAGATGCATCACCAAACTCTTACTATACACTAGACGAACAATATAGAGTATTAGAGGATGTATTGAAGATATCCGGTGAAGAGATCATAGTATGTATTAATAAGGTTGATATAACTCCTAAAGATAGGATCGAACATATTAAGAAAACATTGTCCGAGAAATACGGAATAAATGATGTATTAGAGATATCTGCTTTAAAGAGCATCGGACTTGATAAGTTATTGGAGAAAATAATTCCTAAAGACCAAGCCCTTCAACACATATAGTTGCTGGCTCTCCCTCATCACCATCAATTCTAAAATCTAGTTCTGGCAGGAATTTCCTTGTAACCATAATAGCTGTTAATGTGTGTAAGGTTAACTTTGATACACCAATACATGATCTACCATTTGCAAGGCTAATATATGGAATAACCATATCACCCATATGACTATCAAGAGCCATGCCGCTCCTAAGCTCTTCTAAGAGCTTGCGAGCCGCTTCTTCGCCAACTTTCTCAGCAGGCTTGCCACGGGCACCTAAGGAGTCAGCTCCAAGAATGCTGTTTTTACATAATGCATATAGTACAATACCGCTACCGGGTCCTAAATGAGGATCGCGTCCACGTTCATAATATTCGATCTCAATGGATGGCCTAATACCTAGTTTCCCGAATATTATTTTCTCAGCACTATGCGCCTGCCTAACCGCTACATGACTAGGTAGTCTAACACAATGGCTACGCCCCCTAATCTCAACAATTTCTCCCCTTTCAACAATATTTACTGGATTAAGATGTTTAGTCAGCCTCTTAACACGTAGTACTACATGACCTCCTCCACGAGGATAATGGCCTCTCCTCTTAACCTCTAACTCAGCATCTACTCCAAAACGCTTAAGCATTGGTAAGAATACATATCTCATGTAATCAACTAGTGGGCTCCAATTAACATCAGTACCACCAATAATCTCTATAATACTATCACGATCAGCGAATAATAGGGCTGGAAGAATAGCTTGTATAACGAGTGTCACACTGCCAGCAGTACCGATGTCAAAACGATAATAACCACCCCTCCTATGCCTCGGCCTAAACCATATCTCAAGACTGCCAACACTAGCTCCCTTCAGCTCAGCACCAGTTATAGCTGCTAAAGCACGGACACCAGTAAGATGTTGTGGACGTAGGCCAGGATTACTACGTTTAACACGTATATTATAGATGCGGACGGGCTTCAACAACACAGCTGATAATGCAAGACTATACCTTAAAATCTGTCCTCCACCCTCACCCATACTACCATCTATCTCTACATAATCAACCATAAAACATCCCACCATTAACTAACACATAGCTTACGTACTCTAGAAACACCATTAACTCTAATAATGTATTCAGCAA
>CAZVWZ010000125.1:0-3638 GCA_964631195.1 uncultured Desulfurococcaceae archaeon | reverse complement strand
AAATTATAATTGTCTCTCACAAGATTTAATAAAAGCCATGTAGGAGAACCTGGGCCAGACACTGATACTATCTTTCCATTTAGGTCCCTAATATCATCTATACCTTCACTAGCTACTATTGCATATCCATTAAGATGAGTCATAGCAATTAATTTTATAGGAGCGCCTCTAGATCTAATAACAATTAATGGTCCTATGCAGGCTAAAGCTACATCAATATCTCCACGGGCCATTGCAATAGCTAGTTCTAGACCTGTTGAAAATGTTTTATAATCAATATTCAGACCATATTCTCTAAAGTATCCTTTATCAAGAGCCACCCAAAAAGCCGCTGAATGATCATTAAGTTCAACGGCAAATCTTATTATATTTTCCTCGTTATTTTTGAATAGAATATTATAGGCGTAGACCGAGTATATGCCTATCAATATTCCAATAACTAGGAAAACTGCATACATATACTCATGTCTCATGAAACCACCAGTGTTAGACATTAAGGGAGCATAAAATATTAATTTTACTGCAAATTTAAAATAAACTTGTTTGACATGTATATAGGATGTGAAACCCTTGCCCCGTAAATATGGCTTATTTACTGATCTTCAAATAAAGGTATTAATTGGAAGATCAAGGGGATTAACTCTTAGAGAGATAGCAAAAATACTTAACACAAGCCATCAGAAC
This sequence comes from uncultured Desulfurococcaceae archaeon, assembly GCA_964631195.1. Taxonomy (GTDB): domain Archaea; phylum Thermoproteota; class Thermoprotei_A; order Sulfolobales; family Desulfurococcaceae; genus CAZHDB01. The sequence continues at coordinate 2,954 of CAZVWZ010000125.1, read as the reverse complement.
ATTAGTATTGCAGAGAAAAGAGCTTACGATAATCTTGAAAATGCAAAAAGAACCATTCTAACATACTATATTATCGGTTCGCCGGTTAGAATAATTATTGATAAAGATACTCATTTAATGGATGTTCCCAAGATAATTGTTAATGAATGTGATAAGAAAGGGTTAAGACTTAGATCAGATTTTACACTAATATATAAACTCATACGATTTAATGCATCTGAATGTATTAGTGGTTCAAGAATAATAAATCCTATTCTTGTAATAGTTGACGAAACTGGTAGACCCCATGTTTATCCCTTTGGCAAGGTAAAAGATCTATATAATCAATTGGAGAAAATCCGCCAAGACATGATAGGTGGATATTCATGAACTTTATCCATGAGGCTTTACGGGATGTATTGTATAATCTAATATCTAATTCTAAAATCGATCTTGAAGAGAATGTTATATGCAATTATCGGACGGGATATGATCTTGGCTTAAAGGATAAGGACTATGCACTAATTAGGGGCCCCGAAATACTATTAACATGTAATGTATTGGGCTACTATGGTCAAGCATTTACTGTAGCTCCAAGAAACTATAGAGGAAAATTACTAGATGTATTTAAAATGGATCTTTCATCTATATATAATAGAGGCATATTCTATGCTATTCTTAATGCATTATTGAGGAAGATAGGTATAATAAATAGATCATGTCACTGTACTGGTAATGAAGCAGAACTATGTGGTAAAGTACTAGTAAATCATATTGTTGAAAAACACGGCCTTGGTATTAGAATTCTACATATAGGCTATCATCCAAGTCATGTACATGAACTTTACCATGTCTTTAGAGATAATCTATTAATAACTGATCTTAGGGAGGACATTATATGGAAAATTAAAAATGGTAGAACAATATATGATGGAACAGGTAATGACGTTTACATAAGAAATGTAGATGTTGTACTAGTGACAGGCAGTTCAATAATTAATGATACGTTTTGGAATATAATATCTAGTTCAATCATAGGTAATGCCAAAGTAATCATGTATGGTATAACAGGACTTGGTGTATCAAGATTAATTCAAAAGCTCATTCCAATAAAGATAGAAACTTTCTGTCCTTTTTCTAAATAATTGTATATTTGGAGTTATGGGCTAGTTTTTTTATCCCCCTTTATAATATAGTTAACTAAAAGGATGTTCAGTTTGTTCGGAAATAGCTGTATAGACAGAATAAGGTGATAAAATTGATGAGTACAAGCTATGGCATAATAAAGTTCTTAATGCTTACAGGATTGCCTATGGCAGCAGCATCCATACTAGCCACACTACTCATAGAAAGCCGTCCTATGGATCTTAATGAACTCAGTCATTTAACAGGATATGCTAAGAGCCATTTATCAGCTATGACAAGGTTATTAGAGGAAAGAAAACTTATTGAGAGAATAAGACTTCGTGGTAAAAAGGTATTATTTAGAGCTAAAAAAGAGGCTATTGTATCTATTCTTCGTAATCATATTGATGAGCTTAGAAAAGCATTACATAGTGCTTCATCAGAACTTGAAATACACATGGAATCGATCAGCCGCCTTGAACACGGATTATCTGAATTATTGAGAAAACTTGAAGGTGAAGACAATGCTTCAGATCGAGAATGACGCTTTTCATATAGTTCTCATATATGGGGTTGATGGTGAAAAAATAATTTCAAAGGCGTTTGCCAAAATGCATTCTAATGAATTACATGGTGTTAAGAAGTTTGTTATTCATGTAGTTTCTCCTGTAGGTAATGTATATTACTTAGAGTATCTAAGAGATCTCATTAGAAATAATATTGCATATACAATTATAATCAGATATCATGGGGATTCTCCTAGAGATCTTGAAGGATTAGTCAAGGAATTAAATGACAATGCATTATATGTTGTAAGCCGGGATATGGTTGAGTATAGATCTATTTTAGCAAAACATGGTATAGAACCTATGATTGCTGAGGGGTAACGAATAATGAAAGGGTTTGAGATAATTATAACCACGGATCGTACTATGATGTCTAATCATCATGGTAAAGAATTCTTAGGCTTTATGGCAACGGGTCCTGCAATAGGTATTCCAGAGAAATTATGGATGTGGATAGCTGCTCCTAAGATTAAAACAGATAGTCTAGGCAGACCTAAAGAAGCACCATATGGATTAAGGAAGGTTGAGGCTAAATTAATTGATGCAGGATTTAATGCAGCAATAATTGATCCTGATTATTTACATAAGCATCTCGATACGATGAAAGTATTAATGATAGGCCATCATGACTTCTTTGCATATGGTCCACCAAGTAGTGAATGGTGGATGATTACTGGTAAAGAACCAGTTAATCGCGTATATTTTAGAAGGCTTATGGAAAGCCCTATTGTTAAGAAGGCTAAGGAAAAAGGTGTTAAGATAATTGTTGGTGGTCCAGCTGCTTGGCAATGGCTTTGGGAGCTCGAGCTTTGGAGAAAATGGGGTGTAGACACAGTTGTTGATGGCGAGGCTGAGAAAATTATAGTTGATCTTGTTGAAAAGGCTTTGAATGATGAGCCTTTACCCCACTACATCTATGTTGGACCAAGTGATAGCCCGAGTATAGAGGAGATACCGGTTATTAAGGGAGCAAGTGTTAACGGCCTTATAGAGATTATGAGGGGTTGTCCTAGAGGCTGTAAATTCTGCAGTGTTACTCTTAGACCCTTGAGATATATTCCATTAGAGATTATTGAAAAGGAGATCAAAGTTAATTTGGAAAACGGAGTCAAAGCAGCAATACTACATAGTGAAGATGTTCTATTATATGGAGCTAATGGTGTAAAGCCAAGGCCTGATCCCTTGATAAAACTTCATGAGATGGCTCGAAAACTTGTGCCTGGATCACTTGCATGGAGTCATTCAAGTCTTGCAGCTATAAAATATGCTGAAGAAGAATATAAG
>CAZVWZ010000124.1:0-3659 GCA_964631195.1 uncultured Desulfurococcaceae archaeon | reverse complement strand
CAAATGGTGATACATCATATTGAGCTAGATTAGCCATAGTATTAGTTGCAAGAACTAGTTTACTGCTAACTCTTTCAATACTAGTTATACGGGCACCATATGCTCCAATAATCCTAATTGTAGGGGGAGATATATACAATAGTACACTTGGTCCTACAATAGTATTAATGCTACGTACAATATTGGGATCATCATAGTAGAATACACTATTTGTATATGCGTTATATGCTATGACTATGCCTCCACCTAATGGTTTAGCAACTGTCCTAAAGGGTCCATATGCATTAATGCCGAAATCCATTAGTCTAATAAGTTTTAATGGCTCCCACGATTCATCAACAGGATTGCCAACATATATGCCTCCTCTTACAAATAAGAAGAATCTTCCATAAGCAGATATGGCATCCCCCATTACAGGGTAAATTACTTCACTACCATCTATCGCCCTTTTATCTTCTTGACTAAACATCCTCGTCTTAACCCTTTCCTCTATAAGATCTATGCATTCGATTCCATAGGTTCCGGTAGGAAAAATGTGGATACCGAAACATGCATGATCAAGGTATAGTGAGCCGCGAAGGACTGGTCTATTAGATATCATAGATACTTTGCCATTCCTTCTATCAAGACTATATATGCCGAGATTAACATGACCGTCTCCACGAGCAAGTAATAGCCTATCTCCATAGGGATCATATATTATATCCGATATCTCTCCAGTCCATTTCTCTTCATCATGAATACTTTCTTTCCATAGAAGCTTTATATCATCATTTTCCACATCATATTCATGGACATGACTATATTTATTGCGAAAAGAAATAGTTGCAAGCCCTTTATTACTCCTACCTTTATATATTGCTGGAGCATGTACCCAGCCACCAAAATAGATTTTTTCATCAACTGTATCTACAGCATTGTATGTATCCCCACCGGAAACAGGCTGTGAACCAACTAATTCAAACCGGTATATCCTATGTCGTTCACATCCTATGAAATGACCCTCTGCTTCAAAAGCCAATGTATAGTATAGGGTTCCACGGTAATATTTTAGACCAAAAATGCCGCCGCTACCCCATTCAGGACCATATCTAGGTGAATATTCTTCCAGTTCATAGAGAATGTTCTTGACAGTCATGAGCTAAAGCACCTGATATAGTTATTGATTAGTCTAAAAATAATAGTGTTTTCTTCCCATGAGTTAGTCATAGGAGTTTAATAGGTCATAAAAAGATTAGATCCAGGAGTAAAAATTATGTTATTTCTTAATATCGATGAAAACATCCTTTAGATTTTCAGCCATGTTTAGACCAAGCTTTATTGCTTTAATATTTTGTTCATAACCCCTTCTAGTCCTTAAAACATTGCTTATTGTATCTTCACTAACCTTAAGAACCCCAGAGCCAAGTACAAGTCCCACAGCAACCATGTTAAGTGATGTATAGACATTATTCTCTAATGCTTTTTCAGATAATGAGGCTTCAACCATGTTTGGATAACGTGTTTTAACAAGATCCTTATCTACAATAACAACTTTCGATCTTTTAATATGTTCACTCCATCTCTTAAGACCATCTTCATGAATTACAATTGCTATATCAAAGGATTCTATGAATGGATTTTCAATAGGCTTTTCATCGATAACTACATAGGCTATAACAGTGCCGCCACGGACCTCAGCACCATAGCTCTGTAATTGTGATACATAATATCCCTCATTAAACATTATCTCAGACAATACTGTTCCCGCAAAAACAATACCTTGACCTCCACGGCCTAAGAATGCAATCGATATAGGCACGAGGCTCACCTCCCCATAGCCTTTCTTAAGTAATTCCTATATGTTTCAACAAATCCAGGCTTATCCTCAGCCTTAAATACTCCTACGGGTATGAATTTTTCCCTCTCGCTAGGTTCTAGCTCCATATACTTCTTATATGGTATACATGTAGTCATTAATTCACGTAGTTTCTGACCTGGTGTTTTACCTTCGCGACGTACAACGTATGTTATACATGGAGCATATACTTCTATGAACCGAAATCCACGATTAATTTTTGAAAGTACGTCTTTGAAACTATTCTTTAACTGTATATAATTTGATACGCACCAGCGAGCTACATAGTTTGCATTAGTATTAACTAGTATAGATACTAGGTCAAGGGGATATTCAGGATTACCATATGGTGTTGTAGGTGTTTTCATGCCATGTGGTGTTGTAGGTGCTGCCTGTCCACGTGTCATACCATATACTTGATTATTGATCATAACAACTATTAGATCCATGTTTCTACGTGCTGCATGGAGTAGATGGTTACCACCTATACTAGCTATATCACCATCACCACCGATAACGATAACCTCCAAATCAGGATTATAGGCTTTAACACCAGTAGCTACTGCGATAGCGCGGCCATGGAGTGTATGTAGGGAATCAGCCTTAATATACGGGCTTGGAATCCACGATGAACACCCAATACCACTAACGAAGACAAATTTTCTAAGATCTTCTATTCCTAGTTCGTGGAAGGCATTGAACAATGCGTTCATAACAATGCCATTATAGCATCCAGGACAAAATGCTGTAGGAAGAACCTCTTCTCTCATATAATCAAGACTTGGGTGCCTAACCATACACGATCACCTCTCTAAAGCCTTAATTATCTCAGAGGGATAGATCGGTATTCCTCCACCAATCTTATGAACCCCCTTAACTTCTACATCAGCATCAACAGAAGCCATTACATCATATATTATCTGTCCAAGACTTAGCTCCGGCACAACAACTTTAGATACATTAGCTAATAGCTTCTTTAACAAGTCATAGTCCATGGGCCATAGAGTATTCAGCCTTATAAGAGCCGTATTGTCCTTTACTTTTCTCCATGCCTCCAGCGCAGAACGATACACTGAGCCAAAACACACTATTGCTTTCTCAGCCTTATCCGGTTCTCCATGTACTTCGTACTTGAACAGCTTATCCATATTACCCCATATCTTCTTCTTAAGTCTAGTGACTAGTTTATAATGTGTCTCAAAACTATGTACATCACGATATCCCATAGGCTTATGAGTAGAGCCAGTAACCATTACATAGAAGCCCTCTCCCAATATAGGCATGGGAGGCGCTATCCGTGGATCGTCTGAGCCAAATGGTGGTTCATCTCTTGACCTAGGCTTTCTCCTATCTATAAGCGTGATATTAGTTCTCCTAAAGACAACTTCGCGTCCATGGCCAATAAACTCATCAATCAATACAATAACTGGGGTACGTAGCTCCTCAGCAATATTGAAACCCCATATAGTATAGTCATAGGCTTCCTGTGGAGTAGCTGGAGCTATAATTGGTATATACTGATCTCCATGCCTGCCCCAACGAGCTGGCATAACATCTCCTTGTGCAGGCTTTGTTGCCTGCCCAGTTGCCGGGCCAGCCCTCATAACATCCACTAATACCAGTGGCGTCTCAGTCATTACTGCATAGCCTAGTCCTTCCTGCATCAATGATAGTCCTGGACCGCTCGTTGCTGTCATTGCCTTTGCACCAGCCCATGAAGCCCCTACTACCATGTTTATAGCTGCAAGTTCATCCTCTGCCTGAATGAATACTCCTCCTATACGCGGCAATTCCTTAGCCATTAAATGCATGATCTCGCTTG
>CAZVWZ010000123.1:0-3686 GCA_964631195.1 uncultured Desulfurococcaceae archaeon | reverse complement strand
GGTTCTAATAGTTATAATTACTTCAGGATGAAATAGAGAAACCTATAAATGAATAACTGAAATAAAATTTATCCGACAACACTGTAATCAAGGTATTTTATATCTTCAGCCTTCATTATCTCTATCAATGTCTTATCATTTGTTATTAATGTAATACCTGTAACTGCAGCTACCGCTATATGTATTGAATCAAAGAAGGTAAGTTCGCTATATTTATTCTTAAGCTCTAAAGCCTTTACCATAATCTCAAGTCTTACAGGGATATAATTGTTAACCCTATACTCTGCTAACTTCGTATTCATTAATTCAAGAATTCTTACTACTTTACTTAATTTAAAACCGCCCCTAGATAATAAGACAAGTGAAGCTTCGAGTGGTGCAACAGAAGATAATACTAATTCTATTTCTCCACTCCTGTGTTTTTCAGCAAATCCATAGCAATGGGATAAAGTCTATCTCTACTACTAAGACCAAACAAAAAATCTGTTTCAACTAATAGTCTCTTCTTCAACCTATTTCCCTCAATAACAGTTTTTCAGCTCTTACCCGATCCTTACGAATAAACCTGAAATCACCGAGTAGTTCAGCAAGTTCTTCAGAAGGATCTCTCCCAATGACTCTTAATAAAACCTCATTACTATTTCTAACTTCAATCAATACACGAGAACCAGGCTTAATACCGCATTTCTCCCTAATATCCTTGGGCAAAACAATTCTACCCTTGGAATCAACACGTACAACTGCAGACAATATATCCCACCAACATATAATAATATAATCCCACTAAGAATAATCTTTCCCACATATATTACAGTAGTCATTTATAATTTGTAGAACTTAGTGAATCGATAACCTACTTAGGCAGTTCAATTAGTTGATTATTATTTCTAACTTCTTAATAAGCATGCCCTTACATATTAGTAGCGAAATATTTTGACAAGAAGCCCTATGTTCACTCCCTATCAGAATTATAAAGCTAGTCAGTTACATATATATCCTGTAATACAATATGTATTACATGGTGTATTCTATGGGCTCCGTCGTTATCACTATTAGGATTCCTAGGGAATTAAGGGAGAAGATGAAGAAGGTTAATGTTAATTGGAGTGAGGAGATTAGGAGATTTATTGAGGAGAGGATTAAAAGGTATGAGTTACTTGAAGCATTTGAAGAAATAAGGGCTAGGGCTAGGAAGAGAAGGGTTAAGGTAGATTCTACATTATTGATTAGGGAGGATAGAGAGAGAAGATGATTGTCATAGATGCTTCATTTCTCGTTAAACTTGTCTTGGAGGAAAAGGGATCGGATACTGCTGAGAAACTTTTTAAAGACTGGGTTATAAGAGGAGAAGATATTGTCACAGTGGATATAGCGTCGTCAGAATCATTTAATGCTTTATGGAAACACTATACTCTACTAAAAGACCTAGATCGCAGTACTTTAAATGAGGCTTCAAAGGATCTATTGACTCTATGGAATAAATTATCAATTATACCTACTGCTGAAGTTGTCTATAAAGCACTAGATATATCGATAAAATATAATATAACAATCTATGACTCGCTATATCTAGCTCTAACACAGCTTTATAAAGCAGCTCTAGCAACTTTTGATCAAAGACAACGAGAAATAGCCATAAAGTTAGGATTAAAGATTTATCCATAATCAAGGATACAAGCAATATATTAAATCAATTAAATAGTGAATAGTCTAAATAAAATCAATCATGAAAATCATAATAATCAAGATACATTATAAAATAGCTTAAATCCCTTATCCAATATCTCTACATTATCAATAATTATTCTACCTACTTCACCGGTATTTCTGACATGAGTTCCAGTACATGGTATGGCGTTAATACCTTTTATCGATACAATCCTATACTTATCAGCACGTGGTAGTCTATCAATATTTGGTGCACCAATAACCCTATCCTCTAGCCCCTCTCTACTGGCAAAAAATATTTCAACAGGACGTCTCTCCTCAACCACCCGGTTAGCTATAGCCTCGATATGTCTCAAATCATTCTCTGATGGAGGAGACTCGTTATAGACGATATATGGTTTTGGAGGACCATGCAATGCATCAAGCGTCTCAACAACACGTCCATAAACCTGGTTAACAGCATAATCAATTATATGGCCAGCAGTATGTAGCCTCATAACCCTATAACGACGATCCCAATCAAGAATACATTTAACCATGGAACCCCTACTAGGCATCTCACCATCAACAACCTTACCATAATGAACAAGAACACCATAAACATCAAGAACCTTCCTAACAAAAAACCTAAAACCATCACCAACTAACCAGCCAGTATCACAAGGCTGGCCACCGCCACGAGGATGAAAAATACTACGATCAAGAACAATATAATAACGACTACCCCTCTCACAAACAAAATCCAATAAAAACGAAGAACACTTCCTCAAATAAGAATCAACTAAGTAAAGCTTCACCGTAGAGGACATACCTTGAACCCAATCCTTAATATTAACCATGGGAACCAAGCCTCATCCTGTCATAAACTACGTATCCAATATAACTACATTAACTACTTAACCGTTAAAGTTATTGCAGTAATCAATAAAATATATTTATCGAGGAATAGGTCATGGCTAAAGCTATACGTGTAAGGTATGAAAATGGTGTTTTAAAGCCTTTGGAGAAACTCGATTTGAGAGAAGGAGAGGAAATAGAGATAATTATTCGTAAGAGCTTTCGAGGTTTCCATGAAAAATTTAAGAGTATTGTATTAAAATCCGATGAGGATATAATTGAAGAATTCATTCAGAAAAGGAGGTAAAGGAATAATATGGCTACTAATCATCTAGTTATTGATACAAGTATTTTCTTTGACTATTTTATTAAAATACGTGATAAAGAAGTAAGACATAGGTTAGCACGTGATTTCATAAGCTATATTTCTGAGCCAGAGTTTACCATATACGAGCCATTCCTATTTGATATAGAGCTCATGGCAGTACTTGTGAGAAAAATGAATCCTCAAAAGGTTATGCGATTAGTTAATGAGGTTATAAGTTATGTGAATATTATCGAAGAACCAGTTATTCATAGCCTAGCTGCCAAGATAGCTCTCGATACAGGCTGTAGAGCTATAGACGCCTATTACATCGCTACAGCAATATATTCAAACGCTATACTCGTAACTAATGACAAAACTATGAAAAATAATGCTGCCAAAGTAGGCATAGAGACATATTATCTTCTAGAAGAACATAATCTATTGATCGAGAAAATAAAAAGATAAAGAATCCGGTATATCCATTTCCATTACTAATAGATTAATGTAGCTAATCTTCACATATACTTAGTCCATTATTCATAGAAGGATTCAGGTCTACATCTCTATACATATTATGAGGGAATCAAGTACTGTTTTCAGTAAATTATTGTTCTAAAAAGCATTCGTATATCTAATTGAATATTTTATCCTTAGAAGATTCATCATAATATAGTTGTAATGAAAAGTCATGACTGCGTCCATAGGTTTGATGATTTACCTGCATCCATGTAGTCTATTTCTACTATGTCTATTGGATTCATGCCTATTCTACGGCTTATTGATTCTATGATTTCATGTGCATAATCTTTTGAGGAGCCTAGATCGAATAGGTCTAGTAATCCCTTCTTACCACCTCCAGCTAATACCTTTACCT
>CAZVWZ010000122.1:0-3756 GCA_964631195.1 uncultured Desulfurococcaceae archaeon | reverse complement strand
TATATATCGTTGACGAATTATATTAACCTATAGTGTAATTCTTTTACATGGGTGTAATGCTTTGGCTTCGATAGAGATAATGATTGATCTTGGTAAATACAAGTATATAGATCTACCATTAGATAAAGCCATAGAATTTGTTGATAGAGCTATTGAAATATATGGTGAGACACTAGATCTTAGTGAGACAAATAGATATGTAAAGAACTTTGATGAATTCTATGGATATATGAAGAGGAAATTTAAGGATTTTATAGCGCCTCCTAAATCATCTAGAGAAATAGTTCTTGGAAAAGTCTTTATCCACAAGGTCAAACTATATGTTCAAGATTCTAATGAGAAAAGAGTATTACTGGTAGTTGATCGTCGAGTTTCTCTAGATATTCTAAAGAAAATACTTAATGGTATCGGCTATAATAATGTAAAGGTTGAAAAGAGTCTATTTTGATTTTTTACTAGCCTTACTTTTCTTGCTTCTGCTACTCTTTTTAGTGCTCTTTCTAGATTTCTTAGTTTTTTTACCTTTTTTAGATGATTTCTTTGATTTAGCCTTTTTTACAGGCTTTTTCTTTGCCTCAGCTATTTTCTTTTTAATTTTTATTCTTGCAGCTCTTCTTCTCGCCATGATCTTTGCTAGTTTATCAATGGGTATCGCCCCTTCAAGAAACCTATACCAGAGCTCTGTTTTTACAATAAACTCATTGAAATCTATAAGGGAGATCTCTTTAGCTTTTTTCTCAGCTTCAATATACTCTTCTGGGATAATTACTTCTTCATATTCTTCAGCCAACTATTAACCACCATTTAGCACCCATTCCCTATAGACGGGGTAGAACATGAGTCTCAGAACTTATATTTATTACTATACTTTAATATTTAAGAATTGCCTATACTTTTTAAGTTTATTTTTAATAATATGGATGTATCTACTAAGTATGTTTTATTTTCAATATTAGCTATTGCATGATGTTTTGGTAAACTAGATATAGCTATTTTCAAAGCATTAATCTTTTGACCGTGTAGATAGCCTGCTAAGCTCTTTGATATATAGTCTAGATTTCTATATTCCCCTATATTAAATACAACTTTTATTGATGTATTGAGTATTACTGATTCATTTAGATCCAATGGTTGCTGGCTAATGATGATCATTCCGATTCCATATTTTCTACTCTCCATTAAAAGTCTTGATATCAAGGCCTTGCTCCTGCTCCTCCTAAATAATAGATGAGCTTCATCAATAACTATAGTAGCTCCTCTTTTCCTAAACGAGTACATTGCATTAATGAGTTTATACATTAATGTATCAACATATAATGCTCGAGCATGATCCGATGGCAGTGCTGCAAGTAGTACCACTGTTGGCTTAGTAAACAATGTCTGTAAACTGATCTTGGTTTCCATAAAGATATTTGACAACAACATTCTAAGATAAGCTCTTAGTCTTTCAAGGGTTAATCTATATTGATCACTTATTTCTCCTTCAAGTAATTCATTTAGAACTTTATATACATCATAGAATGTGGGAGCAGGTTTATTCCATGTAGAACTATTATCATCGAATATACCATGTGCCTCATAGGTTTTAAGTATTACTTCCTCAAGGGCATTTCTTTGTATATAGCCAAGTCCATATATCGATTGTATTATATCTGCTAATTCAATGGCTCTCTCTCTAGGAGATCTGCCTTCTAAGTCTAGGGGATTGATTGAAGCTTTATCGGCTTCCAACAAGTTTACGTCTTCGCCTAAATATTCTAGCAGATCTATATATTCATTATGATGGTCTATTATAAGGAAAGGTATTTCATACTTCTTATAGATTTGTATAGCTAGGTTTTTAGCCAATGAGGACTTACCTGTACCACTTGCCCCAAATATAGATATGTGTCTATTCTTTAATTTCTCTAGATCTATTACTATGGGTTTTTCCATTTTTCTCCAATACCAGGTTTTCTTTCCCTTTCTAAAACTTTCAAGTATGGGCTCCTGATCTATTTCGTTGTATGGATTATAGATTCTATCGTAAACTAATATTGCCTTTGCCATTCCTAACAATACGCCTTTCTTCTTAGCAATAATCCTTTCGCTAACTACCAGTGCTGATAGAAATAGAAGAGGATATATTGATAAGGAGATCCATGGTAAGGCTATAGCTATTCCCGTTAATACAGGGATTAAAGATTCTCTAGACAGTACAGTTATAAGTATGGATATTATGAGAGATAATAAAATTCCATAAAGGAATTTGTCGAAAGCCTGAGATACTTCTGTCTTAGGATATAAAGCGAAATATAGATCTTTATACATTCCTATAGAATAAAGAAAGTATATACTTATACCGGATATTGAAAATAGTAAGGCCAAGCTGGACAATAGATCAGTAGACAATATCTTGTTTAGTCTAGTCTTAATTCTCTTAAATGACGATTTAACTAGTTCTAGGTATATCCTATCATTAAACTCTCTTCTACTTAAAAATTGGTATCCTATGAATATCGCGAATCCTAGAGTTAATGGGGGAGTTATTGAGAGAAGTAATAGAATACTACCATATCCATAGAAGTCCCCTATAATCTGTTTTAGAGAATATAGTTCTAATATTATAAATGACGCTGTTAAAACAATGGATCTTGTTGTACCAGCTACTATAAGGGTCATTAATAGGGGAAGAATGAAAACTGTTAGGAAATGTAGTAATACATATGTAAATTGGCTTGAAAGAGTTCCAGTATCTATTCCACCAGTCCATAAAGTGTTTAAGAAATCCTGTAATAACTTAGGAGACATACTAATTGTATAGACTAGGATTGTGTTTAAGGCTAGCAACATAATTAATGTCTCTAATTTAATATACTGGCCACCGTTCATTTCTAAGCTCCAACAGATTCTCTCTACAAGTATATGTTTCTATTATAAAGGGCTATATTCATTATTCTGAAAATGTAGCATAGTAGAGTGGATAGTATGGATATAAAGCCCATCATAGATGTTAGGAAGGTATTTAGAGACAAATGTACAGCTGATTGCTTAGCTAGCATAGGTTATAAAAAGATCTCTACTTTACAGTATAGAGTCTTTAAGAAAGTATTAATGGGATATACTGTCATAGTTATAGCACCTACAGGAATCGGTAAGACTGAAGCTGCAGTATTTCCCATACTCTATAACATTAATAGAAAGAAGATTAAGCCCATTGGAGCCATCTATGTTACTCCATTAAGAGCTCTTAATAGAGACATAGAATACAGATTAAGGAGAATAGCTCAGTGTTTCAATTTAACCGTAGCATTAAGACATGGTGATACGCCCCAGTCTTTAAGAAGAAGAATTAGAGAGAATCCTCCACACCTACTAATTACAACACCGGAAACGTTTCAATATATTCTTGCCGATAGTAGATTTAGAGACTATTTAGTAAATGTAAGATATATAGTTATAGATGAATATAGGGAAATGATTACAAGTAAAAGAGGTATTGAATTATTATCTGCTATAAATATTCTTGAGAAGATAATCGGTAGAAGAATTATAAAAATCGGATTAACAGCTACTTTAAGAAGAGTATATGAAGCATTATCTCTAATGGATAACTTATTATACTCTGATATCGTCGAGGCAAGCGTAGGTAAAGGAATGGAACTCTCTATAGAGACTCCTGGTGAAAAATATATTGCTCTTGAATATGAGGTTGATCCTGGCTTTTATAGTCGTTTGTCTAGAGTTAAGGAATTAATTAATAGGTATAAATATGTC
>CAZVWZ010000121.1:0-3757 GCA_964631195.1 uncultured Desulfurococcaceae archaeon | reverse complement strand
TTCTGAGCACATGTGCAAGCCGCAAAACCTTCACCGGGACAGGCCTGAAGATAATAGCCAAGAAAGCCGTTGTTGAACATGGAGGTCACACCGGAACCTTAAGGATCTACAGAGACGATGAGGTTAGGGAGATAAGGACCGCCGTTGACTCCTATCTGGAGGAGGATCGAACATTCATTAAGGCTGTAGCGACGGGAGATGGAAGTGAGATTAGATCCCCCTACAGCGACGCAGTTAAGACACTAGAGGTTACTATTGCTGCTAATAAAGCCGCTGAAAATGGAAGGGTAGTCGCAATCCAATAATGCACTTATGCCATCTTTAATATCAATAAAAATTGCGTAGAGTAACGAGGCATGAGCTTCATCTAGAGACTTGAGATATGCACATGCATATGCAGATACCATGCCCGCTCTAACACTCCTGAAGAACAGAGCGATAAGAACGCTTCCAAGTTTTAAAAGGGAGAGTGGATAGGTTTATAGTAATCGAACTGACTGTATATTATGATTACTGAAAGCAATTCCATCTCTTTCAAGTTCTCCTCTTAATATCGTGATTATTGCCCATGGCTTTGGTTCACAATCCCTTTAATTTGTCTAAATTAAGCTTGTTTTCGGGACTTGAGATGAGTGAAGAACAGGGGGTAAACGATGAATCTGAAAGCGAAAATAGAATTGATAAATTAGAGAAGGAAATCGATAGGCTTAAGGCTAACGTTCAAAGCTCTTCAGATGAGATAAAGCAGACAGTTGAGGATTTGAAGAAGGCTGTTGTCGATATTCGATCAGCTGTTAGCGAAATCGAAAATCCCTTTAATCTGCTAAGGGTAATAACGAGTGAAAAAGATCTTGAAAAACTGGATAAGGCTCAACCCATAATCGAAAAAATACAGGTCGTAAAAGAAAAGAAAGAAACTAATGAAAAAGCTGAAGAAGAAAAGCCTGAAACTGACCTGGAATCAAAAAAATCAACTGCAGAAACTCCAGAACAAGATGAAAAGCAAATTGCAGAAATCAATTTAGAGGAATGGCCTCCAAACTTTAAGCATGGTTTTTCTTTGATACGATGGATCTATACCATGTTTGACTTAGGATTCGATGGGAACATCTTAAAAAGGATCTGCCAATATTGCGAATATTTCGGTGTTATTCCGAAAGGCTCCAGTACTTACATTTCTAGCATGATCGATGCTCTTACCGATGCTAAATCTAAGGGGCTTTCAGAAGAAGATATCTTGCTTGCCATGTACATGGCGGCCGAGGCTCTTGGAGTGGAAGTTAAAGCCGAAAAGATTCACGAGCTGGCACTTAATGTGCTCAAAAGAAACAGATTGAAAACGCTGGTGAGATAGATGGGATTCTCAACTACGATAACTGAGGTAGTTCTGTTAATAGCATCAGTAGTCTTGGCAAGCGGGATCTCAGCACAAGCCATGTATGCAGGCCTTTCTTTACAGAGTAATATCGTTCAGACAATTGACATCTCTAAGAGGGATCTAAACACGCGCATTGATATAGGATACGCCACCATCAACGAAACTACAACTCCTAGATACTTCATAATATACGCGAAGAATACTGGCTTAATGCCGATCACAGACTTTTCAGTCATCGACGTCTACGTCGGTGAATACGGACGGGCGACGCTTTGCTATTATAGTAGCGAAGCAACTGTTGGCAGCGGAAAATTTAATTTAATTGATGTTGACGGTGATGGCGTATGGGAAATCGGCGAAACCGCGATTATAAAGGCTTATCCAGATACTGACATCAACGCTTCAATTTATGAAGTTAAAATTGTTCCATTCAGAGGTATACCGGATAGTTATCTATTTCCGCCTCCACCATAAGGTGGTTTAGATGGGTTTCTCCGTAGCCGCTGCATCAGCGGTTATCTTAATAGGGTTAATAACATTCGTAGGTGTTACGACCGCTTCGTTGTTCTATGCGATAAACCAGCTGACAATTTTGTTAAATACGTTACCAAATCAAGATTTAGATGTTCAAATTGAACTTGATAGAGTGAACATAAACGCTTCCTTCGTACAATTCTACGTTAAGAACACAGGGTCAAAAACAATCTTCTTAAAAAATCAAGACTTTAACTGGAACAGCGTCATTATCGCCTACAGAAATAATACTTGGCATTCATATCTAATAGAGGATTATACTGTTTCAGAGATTAAAGTTCAAAACTCAACTATCTCATTCAACCCTTCAACTCATACATATATCAATCCAGGTGAAGAGGCAAAAATAATAGTTTCCTTACCTGCAGATGCTCCGAATATACCCATTAACGGAACCGTCATTATCGTTTTCATTTCGCATTATGGAGTTTCCGCAATGAAAGAGGGGGTTCGAGCATCTTGAAACTCATATCCTTACAAATTAAAGATCTTGACGATTCTTTAGGTGGTGGGTTCCCGCATCCCTCCCTCACCTCTGTAGAGGGAGATTACGGCACTGGAAAGACCGCTCTTACACAACACATAGTTCACTCCATGCTGAAGGCAGGTTTAAACGTGTATGTCATAACCAGCGAAACGACAGTTAAGGAATACCTTGAAAAAATGAAATCAATAAAACTGGATCCTTTCTCTTATTATGTTAAGGGGAGGCTTGAAATATATCCTCTGCATGTTGAGGGAGGACAATGGAGCAAGTTTTTATCCTCTCTGTTCTTTAAAGTTACTCGATGCTTTTTAGAGCTCTATAAAGATCGTTATGATGCTGTTGTCATCGACAGTCTAAGCGTATTAGCTATGGAGACTCCTTCCCATGAGTTTTTAACATTTATAACGCGCATGAAGAACCTCGTTTCAGATGGGAAAACGATCATTTTAACGTTCCATCCAAACTTTCTTCCAGAAAACATTATCATGAAACTTAAGGCATCATCAGATGTCTATCTTGTTCTTTCAAATACAGAGTTGGCAGGTGTTTCAATAAAGCTGCTTAAAGTGGTTAAGCTATGGGGGACGGTTGGAGAAAGAAAGGATTCCATAAGTTTAGAGATAAACCCCTTCGTAGGATTGAGGGTTTTGCCATTGGGAGGCGTGAAGATCTAGCGATCAATTTTCAATTTGAGAATGATCAGTCGAAACGTTACTTAAAAATGCAGAGTACAAGAGTGATTTGAATGAAAATTTCGCATCCGTTTAGGAATCTTAAAAGCGCCCTTAGTAAGGTTAGGATGAAGAAGCCGCTCTCTATCTTTGGTCAGGAGAATGAAAGAGAACAAGACGAAGCCGGATTAACTCTCTTCAGAGAACTCGAAAAACCTAAAACCCTTGAGGAAGCCATAGAGAAATATCCATATTTGGCGGAATACATCAAGAAACATGGTTTGGAGCCATTTTACGTTGTGGATCCAAGCAGTTTGGGAACTGAAGCAGATCTAATGTCCGCGGCATTTGTTTTGGACTTGATATATCCGCTTGAACGTGGAATCTTTATCCATATAAAGGCTGGCGGAGAGATCGGCAAATATAATATTATTGAGCCTGAGAAGCCCGACAGGGAAATCTTAGATCAGATTGAGAGCGTTATTGCGAAGCTTATAAGTGAGAGAACTATTGTTGCTGAAAGTATTGAGGAAAAGGAGAAGGTTATCACGAGGCTCTTTAATGAGGCAATTGCAAAAAAACAATTGAATATACCAGAAGACAAGAGAGCCTATTATCTCTATCACTTCCTGAGAGAAAGGATTGGACACGGATTTATCGACATATTTCTTGCAGATCCATGGCTTG
>CAZVWZ010000120.1:0-3762 GCA_964631195.1 uncultured Desulfurococcaceae archaeon | reverse complement strand
AATCCTATGAATGTGTATAGCATTGTTGTTGATGCTACCATTTCTGGTTTCCAATTATAGATTCTTGCTATTACTGTATTCATTACAGCTGGCGGCATTATTGATAATACCATGATCTGTGCTTCATACATTAATGGTAGTTCAAGTAATACTATTAATGTATAATGTATTATAGGCGACAATAGGAATCTCCATAAGCCAATGACTAGTGTTTCAATCTTATGTATGGTTATGGGTTTTATAGATAGAGGTATTGTAGCTCCCAGTACATATACTGCTCCATAACTAAGCATGAGATGTGTAGGGGCAAGTATAGGTGATATCCATCCATATATTTCACTAAATAAGTAGTGTATGACTATGCCGATCGTAAAACCATAAATAATAGGTATTTTGAGAATGGCCTTTAATATATTCTGTTTAATAGTGGCTAATAAACCTGATATCAGTATTTGAAGTATAAACATTATAAGACTATACATAGCAGCAGCACTGATATCTCCATAAATAATCATTAATATTGGAAATCCTAGGAAAACATTATTTTTGAAAAGTAGATGTTATGGCTACAGCCTTTCTAGAAATAGTATCATTTAAGATCCTCAAGTTTACTAAAACTACTATACTTGTAATAGTGTATATCAATGCTATAATGACTATATTTATATCAGCTAACTCCAATCCACGATATGCGAATGTATCCAAGAAAACAGCTGTCAATAATATATAGTATATAACTTTGCTCAAGTACTCTATAAATTTACTGAAATAATTATACCTGCCCAGAGTAATCTTTGACAGGAGCCCTAGCCCTATAAATCCAAATATTGTGATAATAGGTATGTATGTGTCTAACAGCTTAAGTCCACCGCTAACTCCGTAGTTTTATTTAAATTACTTTATTCTATAATTAGCTCGTTCCCAGTCTCCATGATTTGAGATACTCTTCTTGTTCTTTTGTTAGTTTTTCTATATGTATTCCCATGGTCTCTAACTTTAACCTGGCGATCATGGAGTCTATTTCATAGGGTGGATTCAATACCTTTGGCGGTAATTTACCACGATTATCATATAGATACTTTACTGCCATGAACTGGTTAGCAAAACTCATATCCATAACTTCACTAGGATGGCCTTCAGCAGCAACTAAATTAACGAGTCTACCCTCAGCAAGTAGGTAGAGCGACCTACCATCCCTAAGCCTATACTCTGTAACATTCTCTCTTATCACCCTCTTTTCAACAGAAAGATCCTCTAGATCAGGTATCCAGATCTCTACGTTGAAATGTCCAGCATTAGCTAACAAGACACCATCCTTCATAACCATAAAGTGTTCACGACGTATAACCTTCTTATTACCAGTAGCTGTAATGAATATGTCTCCTACCCTAGCAGCATCGATCATGGGCATGACTTCAAACCCATCAAATACAGCTTCGAGAGCGCGAATAGGATCTACCTCAACAACAATTACCCTTCTGGCTCCTAAACCACGGGCTCTCAAAGCAATACCCTTACCTACCCATCCATATCCAGCTACTACAACAACCTTACCGGCAATCAACGTATTTGTAGCACGCAATATACCGTCAAAAGTGCTTTGTCCAGTACCATAGCGATTATCAAACAGGTGTTTTGTATAGGCATTGTTTACTGCTATAACAGGGTATTTGAGGATGCCATCTCCTTCTAAGGCCTTTAATCTAATGACTCCTGTAGTAGTTTCCTCTGTTCCGCCAACGAGTTTTGAAGCTAATTCCGGGTATTCACTATGTAGTAATGCATGCATATCAGCACCATCATCCAATATAATATCGGGCTCAGCATTAGCCACTTTACGTAGACACCAATAGTACTCATCACTTGATTCTCCACGCCAAGCAAATACATTAATACCATATTCTACAAGAGCTGCTGCAACATCATCTTGTGTAGATAAGGGATTACTAGCTGCAAGCCATATTTCTGCACCAGAATCCTTTAACGCCTTAACAAGAACAGCTGTCTCCTTTGTTACATGTAGTACTGCTCCGATTACTAAGTTTTTAAACTGTTTCTTCTCACTATACCTTTTACGAAGCATTACAAGTACTGGCATTTGTTTTTCAGCCCATTCTATCTTTAACTTACCCTTACTAGCTAGTCCAAGATCCTTAACTTTATATTCAACCATATACCTCACCTATTGCTAATTTATTCCTATAACAAGGTACATTAATAGTGTTATAAATAAGTATGTATATTGATGCATATGCATTGATAGAGGTAGATAAGGATGTCTGAAAAGCCGATGTTAAAAAATCAATTAGTAATGATATTGACTAAAAAGCCATGGTTAATGCCTATACTATACCAAGTATATAGTTATGGCGAAATCGAGTATGAGAAATTAAAGCAGTTACTAGGTGTAAGGGGTCCATTACTTAAAAGGGCTTTATGGTGGCTTATAAAATATAGTCTTATAGAGAGATATGATAATAAGTTTAGGATATCAATTAATTATAGAAATATATTAGTGGAAATTTTCCTTAATAAATGTATTATTAGAAATCACTATGTTTTTAAGATTGGTGCAACCTACATCGTTACAATAGTTAGGAAGACGAGAATATCAGCGTATACGGTACCAGCTCAACTTATTGAGAAATTATCTAATTTAGAAGCTAATGTAGGAACAAGCTTTACAGCAAAAGATCTGATGAATACTCTGGGAATTTCTGCGAAACTGGCTTATAGAGTTGTAAAAGCCCATGAGATACTAAAACAATGTTCCACATAGTTAATTAGCATCGCAGGGCTACATCATAAGATTTCTCGGTATCGGCGGTTCTCATCATCATAAATAATAATACCTGAAAGACTATAAATAGATAGTACCTAGAATAATAATTCTAACTATAGGAATATATGAATTATCCACAGAATATACCGAATAATTTTAGAAAAAGTTATTCTAAATAAAGACCTTTTACTCAAAAACCATTAAATTATTACATATTATCTTAAAGATCAAGAATAGTGGGCCCGCGGGGATTTGAACCCCGGACCTCCGCCGTGTGAGGGCGGCGTCCTAACCAGGCTAGACGACGGGCCCTTACCGTCCTCTTTTTTCTTAGTTGTAGGCGTTTACGCTTTTTTTCTTTTCTCCACTTATTTGCAATCTCATATAGCCAGAGACAATTCCCAACTATCCTGCACCTAGTGTCATGTATGCTGGGATCCCATCAGCACATATAGAGATAATAGTATCCCTTAACCTTCTTGATCTTGAAGTACACTTCTACCCCAGCCCCTATATATAATAGTTTGAAATATTATATGTGAAGAAAATATAATTGAGGGATAGGCTCCATTGAAACGGGAGCATGCCCTATTTATTGTAATTGGTGTATTGATAGCTATTAATGTTATTACGTTCATATATTACTGGAACCAGGTTAATGCATTAATGTTGGAGAGGGATTCTCTAAAGCAACAGGTAGAGGATCTTAATTCCCTGGTAAATACTTTACAGAGCCAGGTAAGTAGCTTATCTAGTGAAAGAGATGCTTTGATACAGGAAAACGAGGATCTCAATACGCAGATAACTATGCTCCAGAACCAGATTAAGAACATGCAGACACAGGTAGCTCATCTACAGGACCAGATAAACGTCTTAGCTGGCGAGAGAGATTCTTTAATGCGGCAGGTTAACATGCTCCAGAATCAGGTAGACTATCTACAGGGTCTAGTGGACAATCTCTGGGGTCAGATAGATTATTT
>CAZVWZ010000119.1:0-3795 GCA_964631195.1 uncultured Desulfurococcaceae archaeon | reverse complement strand
GTCCCCTGCACCTGTTGTATCTATTGGCTTGATCTTAAAAGCCCTAGCTCTAACCACTTTATTTTTAGTGATCGCCATGCTACCATTTTTACCCAAGAGGTGGTGTTATATTTCGTACCTAAAGGCATTATCCCGAACAGCTTCTATCATAATAGTTTTAGTAATAATTATAGTCGCAGTAATAGCAGGGTACTACTACTATACAATGCAAGCCCAGGAAAAGTATCCATCTAAACCTATTACTATATATGTTCCATGGAGTCCTGGAGGAGGAACAGATAGAGCAACAAGAACAATAGCGTCATTATTAGAAAAAGACCTAGGTGTGCCTATTAACGTACTCAATAAGGTTCAGGGTGGTGGTGCAGCTACCTTTGTAGCAGGTGCAGAGGCTACACCTGATGGATATACATTAACTGCTATAACTATAGAATTAAGTGCTTGGAAATGGCTAGGAGTAGCTGACGTCACATATGAAGATTATGAACCTATTGCTATGCTAATTTGTAACCCCGCTACAATAACAGTTAGGGCTGACGCTCCATGGAATAGTGTTCAAGAACTTGTAGACTATATAAAGGAGCACCCAGGTGAATTAAAGGCCTCGGGAACCGTTCAGGGAGGAGTATGGGACATAGCACGTATAGGTTTCTTAAAGGCCGTTGGATTAGACCCCGATGCTGTTATCTGGGTACCTAGTCAAGGAGCTTCACCTGCACTACAAGAGCTGGTATCCGGAGGCGTTGATATAGTTTTTGCTAGTACTGGGGAAGTATTACCTCTAGTACAAGCTGGAAAGGCAAAAACATTGGCTGTCATGTCCGATGAAAGAGTGCCAGGATTTGAAAATGTACCAACATTAAAAGAACTAGGAATAGACTGGTCAATTTGTGGATGGGCAGGCCTAGCTGCTCCAAAAGGAACACCGAAAGACAGAGTTCAATTATTAATTGATGCTGTAGATAAAGCATGGCATTCACAAGATTTCCAAGACTTCTTAAAGAATAATGCCTTTGTCGGAAAATTATTATTAGGAGACGAGTTTAAAGACTATCTAGCTAAAGAATATCAGACTTTTGGAGACTTATTGAAATCTGCGGGATATGCAAAAACATAATTAAATACTAATAATTAATGATAAGAGGTCGACAATCCAGTGACTACCAAACAAGGCATTAATGATGTGATTGCCGGCATCTTGTTTCTCATAATATCCATACTCTTTTTTATCTGGTCCCTCCAAGAATATAGAGCTAATATAGGGATTGTTGGACCAAATCTTTTCCCCTTTGTAATTACTTTAGTAATGATCTTATTTTCAATAGTTCTCATAATTAAAGGAGTAATAAGTACGATTAAAACGGTTCGTAGAGATAAATTATTGACTTTATCTATATCCGTGAGCAAGTTAGGAATATTGAACATAGCATTTGTTATATTTTGATATTATTTTATCTTCTGGTAGTTGATGTTCTAGGCTATATCCTTACATCATTTATAATAATTACTTTATTATCTAAGCGTCTAGGTGCTACATTAAAAGAAAGTCTAATAGTTGGTTTAATAGGTAGTATCGGGACCTATGTATTATTCGGCTTATTATTAAAAGTCGCTTTGCCGGGTGGGATCATATCATGGTAGATTTATTTACAATACTAATGAATTTACTAAATCCTCAGACTATTGCCGCAATCATTGCTGCCGCTTTATATGGATTATTTATAGGTTCAATGCCTGGATTAACAGCTACAATGGCTGCAGCACTTTTGGTTCCATTTGCTTTTTGGATGGATCCATTACCCGCTCTTGCCATGATCATAACTATGGATGCTTTGGCTATTTACTCTGGTGACATTCCTGCTACATTAATACGTATACCTGGTACTCCAGCATCTGCGGCGTATGTTCAAGAAATGTATGAAGCTACGAAAAGAGGACGTGCAGAGGTAGCTCTTGGAACCGGTCTGGTCTGTTCAGCTCTAGGAGGTATAATAGGTACAATAGTATTGGTTTTAGGAGGCCCTATGTTAGCCGAATTTGCTATGAATTTTTCAAGTGCTGAATTTTTCTGGTTAACAGTTTTTGGTTTAAGTACTGCTGTTATAGCAGCGAAAGGTAAATCAATCACGAAGAGTGCATTAGCTTTATTACTTGGACTTTTACTATCAACGATAGGTGTCGATCCAATGTATCAATTTCCAAGATTCACCTTTGGCTCACCATATTTATTAGCTGGAATTAACTTCATACCTGCAATGATCGGTTTATTTGGTATATCTGAAATTCTTCGCCAAGTGTCAACATATATCGAACTAGGGAAATTTGAAATAAAAATACCAGTTGAAGAATTGTCAGCTACTAGAATGTTCAAAAAAGCTTTTGGAACCTTGAAAAAATTCATTGACAAATTTGCCATAGGATCTGCCTTGGGTGTTATAATCGGTGCACTTCCTGGTGCTGGAGCAGATATAGCAGCTTGGATCTCTTATGGAGTAGCGCGTCAACTCTCTAAATTTAAGGAGAAGTTTGGAAAAGGGTACATGGAAGGAATTGTTGCAGCTACAACAGCCAATAACTCATCACTTGCGGGAGCATGGATTCCAGCACTAGTTTTTGGTATACCGGGAGATTCTGTAGCAGCAATTGTCATTGGCGTATTAATGATGAAAGGGATCACTCCAGGTCCTAGAATATTTATTGACCAAGCAATATTGGTATATACATTATTCGCTGTATTCTTCCTTGCTAATATTATAATGGTGCCATTAGGTTATGTAGCTATAAAATCACTTGTAAGAGTATTTTTAAAAACACCAAGAAAATACATAACTCCACTGATCTTGGCATTTTGTATAATAGGTTCATACGCAATTAGACTCAGTATGATGGACGTATTAGTAATGCTTATTCTAGGCGTAATAGGCTATATTATGGAGAAAAATGACTTCCCTGTTGCACCACTTATACTAGGACTAATATTAGGGCCCTTAATGGAAATATACTTCATGATGACAGCGAGAAAAGCTCTTGGAGATCCATTGATATTCGTATCCAGACCTCTATCTATGGTAATAATAGCATTAATTATTATCACGTGGATGTCGCCCTTAATAAGTAAGATACTAAGGAAAATTAGACAATAATAATGTATAGCTAAATTATATAGTTTCATTCATAATCTATTTACATAGATGAAGAAAAGAAGTTTAAGTTTATAATAATGTTAAGAACATATTAATAATGTTTATAAAGAAGTAGATTCTATTTTTCTACTAGCCTTATGTAGAATAAATAGCGTCATTATAATGATGTCTTCTGCTATTAAGTAGTATAATAGAGTAAATAAATAATGTCTTAGATTGTTTAAAATAGAAGGTACTACATTTATACCTAGAACCCCACCAAGATAAATAAAAAATATTGATAATATAATATAAAAGACATATATTATTGGAGAATAGATGTTTTTAGTTATAAGATACGAAAGTAAAATAAAAGTAAGAGGGGCTATAATTACCAATATAAAATAGGAAAATGCTGCCCCATATAATATTACTAAAGTATCCCCTCCTGTTGCACCACTATAATAGAACTTAGTGATCTCTCCTTCATTAAGGATCTCTTGTTGTTGGCCTATGTATTTATATATGTAGCCTGTGCCATTACATAGATACAAAGTTCCACTTAACCAACAGTTAATGTTTCCAGATTTGTATGGAGGTCTGTGAAATATTAATGGTGTAGATGAATTGAATTCTATTTTTTGATAGGCTTTACCTATTACAATCATTACAG
>CAZVWZ010000118.1:0-3832 GCA_964631195.1 uncultured Desulfurococcaceae archaeon | reverse complement strand
ATTAGATTGATGCCGATCATCCTATTTAATGATCTTTTCTATATGCCAAGTACTTCCTTAATCAATGCCGCCCTAATGTATAGGCCGTTCTTTGCTTGTTCAAAATATTTTGCTTGGGGAAGTGCATCAACACTAGTATCAAGCTCCCAAGTTCTTGGAAGCGGGTGCATTATTAATGGTATCTTTTTATATTTTAGTAGTAAATCTGCAGTTAATTTATAGCTTCCTTTAAGCTTTTCATAAAGATTTTGATCAGGCAATCTTTCCTTCTGCAACCTTGTAACGTAAAGTACATCTATTTTCTCAATAACATTTGTGACATTATAGACAATTTCATACCTGATTTTTCCTTCAATATATTGTAGAACATCCTCTCTTATCTGTAATGGTTTAGGGGCTATGTAATAGATCTTTATATTATTGAATTTAGATAATAAATATGACAAACTGCTTGGGGTTCTACCATATTTTA
Source organism: uncultured Desulfurococcaceae archaeon (assembly GCA_964631195.1). Lineage (GTDB taxonomy): Archaea > Thermoproteota > Thermoprotei_A > Sulfolobales > Desulfurococcaceae > CAZHDB01. Next base: position 3,360 of record CAZVWZ010000118.1, on the reverse strand, counting down.
AGTCGCCCATTATACCTATTCTTAATCCATCAACTTTTCCAAATTCTCTCCAAATAGTATATACATCTAATAGCGCCTGTGTCGGATGTTCATTCCATCCATCACCAGCATTTATGATAGGTGCTTTAATTAGATCTTTGATTTCCATAGGGAACAGTGGCTTTTTCTGCCTAAGTACTATGACATCTGGTTCATATCCATCAATGATTCTTAGAGTATCAATATCGGTCTCTCCCTTTGCTAAACTGGAGGTAGTTACATCAAAATCGATGACATCTCCTCCAAGTCTTTTCATAGCAAATTGAAAGCTAAGTTTCGTACGTGTACTAGGCTCTAAAAACACTGTTGCCATGATCTTTCCTTCAGCATAATTTAGTACTTTCTTTTCTCTAATTTCCTCTCTAAGCCTATCAGCAAGCTTAAACAATTTTAATAAAATTTCTCGATCAAATTGTTTAGCGGATAATATGTCTTGTCCTTTTAAGCTAATCATATATCAATAACCTCCACTATGAAGGATAGATTTGTCAGAATATATAGATACTTCTATTCATGTCTAAAAATTTGAAATAGGGATCTAATTGTGTTAAAAATTTATTTTTCGTTTTCTTTGGACGCTTTAATAATGGCTCTTAATATATTTATGTATCCTGTGCATCTACATATGTTTCCACGTATATAGTCCATGATCTCTTCAATGCTTGGATTAGGATTTTCATCTAATAGTTTTTTTGCAACTAATATGAAACCAGGTATACAATATCCACATTGTATAGCCCCTTCTTCTAGAAATGCTCTTTGAATAAGATCTAGCCCTTGATCTCCATCTAAACCTTCAATCGTGATAACCTCTTTTCCATTAACATCAACGGCTAACAATAAACAAGCCAGTACAGGCTCGCCATTAACCAACACAGTACAAGCTCCGCATTCGCCAATACCACACCCATACTTTACACCAGTCAATCCAAACTTATCTCTTAATACATTAATCAATAATTCATTAGGCTCTACATCAACCTCTACATAACGACCATTTAGTTTAAAACTAATTCTCGTAATAATCACCTCCGTTTAGCTCTTTTAAAAGCTTTAATAAGAGTCTCGTAAGTAATCACTTTAGAAATGTATCTCCTATACTCAGCCGTAGAACGAGCATCGGTTATTGGAGATATGTCTTTTACAACAAGTTTTGAAGCTTCTAAAGCAGTTTCTTCACTAAATACTTTACCTCGAAGATATTCTTCGACGCTAATTGCACGTATTGGAGTAGGCGCTACTGATCCTAGTGCTACAGCAACATCTTCAATAACATTGTCTTTTCCAATAACAAGTTTAACAGCAACATTTGCCTTAGCTAGATCCATTGCTGTTCTAGCGATTTTTATAAAGGCTGAGCCCATCCTATTACTTGGATAAGATATTATGATCTCTGTAAGAATCTCATTATGTTTTAATATAGTTTTCTTAGGACCTCTAAAGAAACTTGTTATTGGTATTATCTTTTCTCCATTTGGACCAACTACTTTTAGGGAAGCATTAAATACCATTAGTGGTGGTGCTGTATCTGCTGCTGGCGAAGCATTACATAAATTACCACCAATAGTAGCCATATTCCTTATCTGTACGCTGGCCATAGATTTCACGGCCTCATATAATGCAGTGAAGTTTTCTTTAATAACTCTACTTTTTTCTAAAGTCCTCAACTTGGTCAAAGCACCTATGATCAATTGATCTCCTTGTTCACGGATTCCACATAAATCACTGATCTTCTTAATGTTAACTATACATCTTGGCTTAAGAACTCCCATTTTGATTAATATAAGTAGATCGGTTCCTCCTGCCAGTATTTTAGCATCAGATCCATATTTACTGAGTATCTCTATGGCTTCTTCCAGGCTCTTTGGCTCGTAATAGTCGAATTTACATGGAATAATGTGTGTATTTGAATAATTTATATTCCATTTGTTCTCAACCAAGGATATCCCCTCTCTCCATAAGCGCCTTAATAATCTTTTCAGGAGTAATAGGAAGTTCATAGAAACGAATACCTATTGCATTATAGATCGCATTAGCAATAGCAGCTGCAACAGGATTAGTAGCTGCTTCACCTAAACCTTTTGCACCGAATGGTCCTGCAGGATCACTTGTCTCAGCAAAGATTACCTTAAATTTATCCGGGTTAACAAGATCTTTTGAAGTAGGTATCTTATAATCCGTGATAAAGCCCTTACTTACAAGCTCTCCCGTTATACTGTCGTATTCTGTATGTTCTAATAAGGCCATGGACCATCCCATGGCAAAACCTCCATGTATTTGTCCCTCAGCTAGATCGGGATTGATTACTGTACCACAATCAACGCCGGCGACTACTTCCAATGGTATTACTTTACCCGTCCAGGTATCAACAAGGACTTTTACGAAGTACACTACATAGGCTGGTGGAGCAGCTGGGGCACGATAAGATAATGAAATAGATAGTGAACCCCAATTACGCTGCCATAGTATATGAGCTAATTCTTTAAGAGTTATTCTTTTCTCGGGATTACCATCAACATATATAACTGTATCATTAATTTCCTCATCAAACTCCATTCTTAGACCATCAATTGTCGCGACACCTCCTATAATATGAAGAGCGTATTCAAGGATCTTCTGTTTTAGGATTTTAGCTGCCCTACGAGCTGCTTCGCCACCTACAAATACTCCTCTAGATGCATGTGTACATACGTCATAGAGCGTTGTTGTAGTATCACTCCATATAATATTTATGCGATCAAGAGGAACTCCTAGCTCTTCGGCAATAATTTTTGCATGTGCATCGAGAGTCCCTCCACCATGATCTTGTAAAGCCGTTATATAATCTATTGTTCCATCCTCATTAAGCTTCAATATAGCTCCTGTATAATCAATTACTGTTCCAGATAAAGGACCTCCAGCACCACTTGTATGAAATCCCCTACCAACACCTATACCCACTCTAAAGCGTCCCTTTTTATTCTTTGGGTCACCTCTTTCTTTCCAACCGATAAGTTCAGCTCCTTTAAGCATAAGATATGGGACTCCATCACTACGTACAATTGATTTGACTGTTGGACCTTGGCCCCAGAATAAATCTCCTTTTCCAACATAATTCTTTAATCTAAATTCAATGGGATCTATTCCAAGTTCTTCAGCTAATTCATCAATAACAGTCTCAACAGCCCATGTAATCTGTGGATTTCCAAATCCCCTCATAGCTCCACTGGGTACCTTATTAGTATAAACAGCTATTCCTCGGTATCGAATATTTTTCCATTTATAAAGTGATACAAACCATCCTAAAGCAACACCAAGTAAGGGGTATGGCTGTATTTGATG
>CAZVWZ010000117.1:2724-4045 GCA_964631195.1 uncultured Desulfurococcaceae archaeon | reverse complement strand
CAATTTCTTCATAGTATGATATTGTTTCAATAATTCCCGGACATCCTCTACATCAACTCCAGCTCCTAGAGCTATTCTCTTCATTCTTCTTCTGTCAATGATCTCTGGATTATCCAGTTCTTCATATGTCATAGAATTTATTACTGCAAGCCATTTCTTCATTTTAACTTCTGCTTGTTTAGCACTTAGGTCTATGTCTAAAGGTATCTTTAGTCCAAAACCAGGGATCATTTGAAGTATTTTTCGCAAAGGACCAAGTTTACGAATGCTTATAAGTTGTTTATATATTAGTCTCATATTTAGTTTTCCAGAAAGTATCTCTTCAAGATCCTTTTCAGTAAATTCTATACGTACTCTTCTAACTTTCTCGACAAGACCCTCTATATCGCCTATACCAAGTATTCTCGCTACAAATTTAGGAGGCTTAAATACTTCAAGCTCATCAACTTTTTCACCAGTACCAATAAATTTTATTACTGCACCCGTAGCTACCACAGCAGATAATGCACCGCCTCCTTTAGCAGTACCATCAAGTTTAGTAATTACTATTGAGCCTATAGGTGTTGATTCATGGAACTTTTTTGCAATACTATATGCTTGCTGGCCAATAGCTGCATCAATTACTAGAACAACCTCATTAGGATTGATCTGCTTGGCAATGTCCCTCATCTCCTTAAGAAGATCCTCTTCACGATGATGGCGACCAGCTGTATCTACAATAATTATGTCAAAACCCTTCTCCTTGAACAATTTAACACCATTCCTAGCAATAGCTACAGCATCTTTATTACCTGGTTCGCCATACACAGGCACACCAATCTGATCACCAAGTTGTTTCAACTGATCATAAGCTGCAGGTCTATATGTGTCAGCTACTACAAGGCCTACTCGGTAACCCTCAAGCTTATAGTAATGAGCTATCTTAGCAGCAGTTGTTGTTTTACCACTACCTTGGAGACCAACCAATAACATTATCCATGGCTTCTTTGGAGGTTTAATACTAGGTGCTTTCTCGCCACCAAAGAGATTTGTAAGCTCCTCATAAACAATTGTTACAAGCCAGTCTTTTCTCGTTATACCGGGCGGTGGCTCTTCTTCAAGGGCTCTTTCCCTAATTCTCTTTGTTAGCTCAAAGACAACTTTGACATTGACATCAGCTTTTATAAGTTCTTTTTGAAGATCTTTAATAAACTGTTTAACTGCTTCTCTGTATTCTCTATCACTCCTAAGGAACTTCGATAAAGCCTTTCTAACACCTTCCAGTACCATACAAGCACCTGTCAAGAAAATATGTTTGGACCTAATTAAATCCAACTACTAC
>CAZVWZ010000117.1:0-2624 GCA_964631195.1 uncultured Desulfurococcaceae archaeon | reverse complement strand
TTTAGCTCATATAAGGTCTCCTCAAGATTTCTACCTAGCCTAGAGACATCATAGAATATTATAGTGTTAATGTCATTATTTTTATAAAATACAAGCATAGCCTGTACTGCGGCCTATTTCTTGGCGCTATAGTTCCCTGAAACCATAGTATCAATAAAGAATCCTTTCACGACAAATCCTTTCTCTTTAGCCCAATTCGATATAGCTATAGGTTACTTTATAGAAGGCCGTATAGCTATGGATATACACATCTATCCTGATTATAGATAGATAAGTGTAAGGCTATTAAGGCGGCTGAGGAGGCCCAGGATATAGAAGACATAGTCCTTAAAGTGTTTAGAGAGATTTTCCTGAATTACAAGATCGATATAAAGTGTTAGCCATCCGGGAAAGGCTAGGGATCTTTATAGAAATGTATATAAGCTCTAGCTCAGTCATATAAGATAGGATAAAAATTATATCTACAAAACAATGTAACAGCAGGGTATATAAGGTGGCGGTTGATGAAAGCTGTTCTCTCCTTAATTATAGTGTTGGCCATACTTGTTGTACCTCTTGTTTTACCAAGTATACCCCTATCTAAGCCGAGATATCTTGAGATCGTTGTCGAGGATGAGGTATTAGTGAATATAGGGGGTTCAACTATTTCGCTTAAAGACATTAGGGAGGACTATGCTATCGCAGTACACGTCTCCTCAGGACCTCCCAATAACCCTAGGGCCATAGATATTGGTAGGATATATAGTAAGGGAGAAGATATAGTTGTTAGGATCGATAAGCAGGTATTTATAAATGCGTGGAGAAACTGGCTAGGCTCTAGAGAATACACAGAGTATAGGAGTAGGTATGGTGAGAAAACATATCCTTCGATAATAGTTGTTATAACACTATTTACGCCGGGCAGGGAGTACATGGGATCACTTGTTATAGATCCCTTCTACCTGCTAGCAATAAACAATGCTCCCCGCAACAAATACATCGATGCATTAGACAATCCATTGGAGCCGTTTATAGACTATTCAAAAGCTCCTGTAGTAACAACCCTTCTGCCAATAAATAACTCTAAACTGATAAACGACGCCCTTGAGATGGTCTCGAATATAACGCATAGCAATATATCTAGAAAATTAAATATTCGCCCTAGCTCGGGCAACGATCTAGGCCTACTCTATCCACCGGGCTCCCCTAATGCTTTAATGGAGGTATATAACCACGATCTCTTCGATAAAAGGTATAGCCCCCCGCAAAAGTTCCTAGATAAAATAAGGGTTAACGGCCAGCGATATAGTAAAGGAGATAAGATCTGGAGGTTCCTTATGGAGCATTTCAGCGTAAAGTTCTATCTACCTAAATCAGAGTTCAATTTCGATGATGCGCTTCAATGGTTTCTACTAACATCAGGCGATGGCGATAACATATATACCATGGACAGCTACATAAACGATATAGTGCATTTAGTCCTACATGATTCAGTAAACTCTATAGACTGGATTGATATGAACTACTCTATACCTATACAGAACTACCCATTAATCTGCGTTAAAGCCTTCTATATAGGCGACGATAACGAGGTATTTGCTAAAACACCGTTTACAGCCCAAGTGATAAGGGTTAATTTCAACACCTACTACAAAGGCTTATCACTATGGGGCATAATGTTTTGGAGCACCAGTAGCTCCCGTGCCGATATAGTCGAGGAAGAGCTTAGTGTATCAACAAATATCCCGGCTGCATGTGTAGTAGCCCCCGCAACGATCTTTACCCTGGAGTGGGATAGGATAATAATACTCCCGGTAATAGATGAATACAATATTAATGGTGAGGATTACTGGGTTGTATACGGTTCATTTATGATAATTCCCACGACGGATATCTATATAGACTTTAACTCTATGGAGGTCGTTGAATCAAATGATACTACATTACCTATTTCCAACACGTTATACGAACAGTTAACATGGAGTTTAATTACCTCAGAACTATTCTACTCAACTGTAACAACAACAAGCCCTAGCCCGCCTCCCGGGGGGTCTAGCAATGCGTTCTTCATAGATAGGAGCACTACGATAAACGATAATCTCTACATGTACGCAGGTGCCGCTGTAAGCTATTACTTCGGCCTCCTCGGCCAGATGCTCTATGATCTAGGGCTTATAGGGCAGGCTGTACAAACATATCTCTCCCTCCTAGAGAGAACTACTGATCCATACTTCGCTATAGCATTATTCATAGTACAGCTAGTATCATCCATAAACCTTGTAGAACATAATGCATATGCCTCAGCGTTAATGCTGAAATTTATAGGATGGAGATACGGCTACACTAGCGAGGACTCCGTGGTAGTAAGGATAGTTAAAGAGACAATTAAATACGGAGTAGTAGGCTTCACTCCAACATCGCTAGTTTACTATGTGGAAGTACTTCCTCCAAATCCGCCGGAGCCGTCACCAGGTGCTCAGACTAAGGGATAAATCTATAGATTAATTGGTTAATTAGAGGTACTCCCAAGGGAATAAATCTAAATTATTTTCCCCATTAATAAAGTAGGATAGGCTATCAAGTATAGTAACAGATTATAGGCAAAGCGTATAACTCATATCCTCCTAGCAGGTTAATGTAAAAAT
>CAZVWZ010000116.1:0-4106 GCA_964631195.1 uncultured Desulfurococcaceae archaeon | reverse complement strand
AGATAAAGGCCGAGATAATATACTTGAAGGATAAAGCTATTTCTGCAGAAGATGCTTCTAGACTCTCTGGATTCCCGATAAAAAATATTATTAAGACTATCATAGTTATTGCTGACGGTAAACCCTATGCTATACTAGTAACGGGCGATAGAAGAATTGATTATGTTAAATTAAGAAAAGTACTTGGATGTAGAGCTATTAGATTAGCAAATAAAGATGAAGTAAAGAAATTAACTGGTTTCGAAATAGGAGAAGTAAGTCCTTTATCATTTAGGTTAGATAGGATGACAAAAGTTGTCGATAAAGAATTACTAGCTATGGATACCGTCCTCCTTGGAGCAGGTTCTCATAATGCTCTAGTTAAGATAAGGACAGAAGAATTATTGAAGATAATTAAACCATTAGTTGCGGATGTCTCTAAATAATTGAGGACTAATGTAAGATTATTTACTTCCTTAACAATAGATAATTAATAGAGATAGTTTTTCTTGGAGGATTAGAATATCATGAGAATATTAAATGGAATACACATGGTTAAAACTTCATTTGTCAACGTATACATTGTTGAAAGAGATGATGAGCTATTATTGATAGATACAGGCATACCAGGTTCAACAGATAATATATTATCGTATATAGAGGCCATTGGGTATAAGCCAGATAACGTTTCTATAATAGTAATTACTCATGCACACCAGGATCATATTGGTGGTTTAAGGGCACTTATTAAAAGAACTAATGCCATGGTAGCAGCTCATAGGCTGGAAAGAGAATACATTAGTGATAAAGTCGATATATTGCTTGAAGAAGGAATGAATGTTAAGGGATTAAGGGTCATTCATACACCTGGACATACTCCAGGCCATATTTGTTTACTAGATATAAATGCTAATTCCTTGTTTGTAGGGGATCTAATGTATGAAGAAAATGGGAAGCTATATGAAATACCACATAAATATTCAAGAGATCCTGAGAGGAATAGAGATGCTATAAGGAAATTGCTAGATATAGAATTTAGACATATAATGCCGAGTCATGGAAATCCCATCATAGAACGAGGGAAAAACGCTGTATATGAACTTCTTAAAGAACTTGGTAAGATATAGTAATGCTCATTCTTATAAACTGGTATAGTTAGGAGCAAGTTATAATTATTGAAAAACGATAGTATTAGTGAAAATGTACTAACTTTATGAAGTAATTAAATCTGTACACTTATCACCATAATTCTCTTGTTGCACAGCGCACTCCCCCTCCTCCGGCCTCGATCTGTGGAATAGATACTTCTATTACATCAATACCAAAGGTTTTTTCAATGTATTTATTAATCAACTGATTGTATCTGTCAGACACTATCTTGCCATTTCCTAAGTTTAAGGCATTAACCATAGTTATAGGGCTTGAATTCTCATGTGGTGGTTCAGAGATCTTTATGCCTAGTTGCTTCATAAGCAATGGAAACTCTATAATCTTGAACTCTTTGGTTTTCCTATCATATTCTAGAGCTGAATAGAAACCCATTCTTGAAGGATCAACCAAGGCATATCTCGTATCGCCTATCATTCCCAAGTATGCAAACACTACATCTAGGTGAACTGCCCCTGTTTTCCAATCCCTTATGTATCCTGCAATAGGTATAGCAATTACGCGTATATCTTCCGGTAAGATGCTTGCAATAAACTCGATCGTAGCAATATTTGAGCCTCTCACACCAATACCGGTCATAACTACTACATCGCTTTCAGTCTTTATTACAAAAAAGTTACCGCCTTCCATGACAGCCCTCAAGAGTTTACCATTGACAAGACCCCATCTAGCCCTCGCAATAGGCGGTTTATTCAACTTATAATAAATTTCATTAAGTACTAGTTCTTCCCCTCTTCTAAAGTCTAAAGACATATTACATATAATGGGATTCTCGATCCATGTTACACTTTGATCTCTTGGATACCCTATCTTAGCCATGCCTTCCGGGATCTCTATTTCTACTATATCTAAGTCTTTAATGTATTCCCTCCCACCATTATAGCCACCATATTTATCAAGAACTACGACTGGATGCACACCTTCCTGTTTCAATGCATGAGCTATCCTAGATACATCCCTAATCCAGCCATTAGCCGAAGGAGCAAGTGATCCATCATACGCTACTCTTTTCCAAGCCCATCTAGTCCAATCACCCTTTACTATCTTAAGTTGTCTTTCAGATGGCGCTATAAGTAGTATAGATTTTTTCCTAGTATCCTCAGCTTTTAGCTCTTCACACCGTATTTTAGTTGCAAGGCGTATAGAAGCTAAGATCCTCTCCTTCCAATAATAGAAAATTTCTAGTTTTTCACGATTTCTAGCATTTTTCAATCTGATATATTCATTATATGGCATAAGAGAGATTATCTGATCAATTACCTGGAACATCTCTATTGCCTTTGAATTATTTAACTTATTCCTAAGTTTCATAGGATCTATATATTCTATCCTAGGCTGAGGAGGTAATACAGTGCCTTTAGAGAATATTGACTCACTTAATTCAATTGTTTCAATAGGGGGATTTAAGGCTAATTCAATTAATTTCAATAATGTTTTTTCTTCAATATTATCAATTAAATCAAAATCTAAGTACATGTGATCCACCTTTTATTAATATAATTATTTAGAGACTTCATGTTATATGGTATAGAGAAAAAATGATATATTTAGATCTTATCATCCCTTTTCTCCCTCTGTAGTTACTTCTTTTGATGGCCGTATAAATGATACTATTAGATATACTATTACTGAAGTAATGAGACCATAGAGCATAGGCTCTAATTCTGCAAAGCCGTAAGGCCATCCTATATAGAGAGCTACAGCTGTTGCAACAAGTATACTTGTTAATATAGATAATTTAGCAGCTATTGATGAAGGTCTTCTCCAGTATAATCCTACAACGATTGGTATAAACAATCCTGCAGATAGATATAGGTAAGCTATATCTAGTGCAACAAGGACTTCACTAATAGCTACAGCAGCTACTATCATGAATATACCGAACAATACATTGAATATTCTAAGTAACATCAGCATTGTACGTTCACTAAATTTCTTAAGAGAGCCAATGACATCGTATACTATAAGGGATGTTGCAGCAAGTAAACAACTATCACCAGTACTCATGAAAGCTGCCAGCATACCTGCAAGTACTAGGCCTCCAAGGCCTGTTGGATAAACGGCAGCAACAAAACTTGGTAACGCATATTGTGGATTCTCAAGACCCCCTGAAAATAATAAATATGCCACCATTCCACCAAATACAGCTGCAAAAGCGTAGACAATACCGTATAGGCCAGCTGCTACAGTGCCTATGGTTCCAACTTTCTTATTCTTAGCTGTAAGAACACGGCCCCATATATCCTGGCCTAACATGAGTCCAAAGAAGTATAACATAAACCATAATAATATAGTATCTCCTCCAACGGCTCCCCAATCGAAGAAACTGCTTGGAAGCTGTGATAAACTGAGCCCTTGACTTTGCATAGTCATGAATCCGAATACAGGAACAAGTATCAATACTCCTATAGTCATGATCCAGAATTGTATAATATCGGTTAGCGTAACCGACCACATTCCACCTAAAGCTGTATATAATAGAACAACTAATCCGCCAATAATCATTGAAAAAGCTGGATCCCATCCCAACATAGCGGAAAATACTGTACCAATAGCTATTGTCTGAGTAACAGCTACCATAAGATCATATATTGCTACTACAACTGAGCCTATGATACGTGTAGAACGATCATATCTTTTCTCTAGAAACTCACCCATGGTTTTTATTTTCAAAGGTATTATTTTGGGCGCAACAATTAGTCCATTAGCTATGACCCCCAGACTTAGCATTATTAAAAACCATACTCCAGAAATACCAAAGGTGTATCCAAGTTTACCGGTTCCAATAGTACTAGCACCACCTAGAACCACAGCTGCCATGGCAGGTATGTATGTGAAAAGCACTAGTCTTCTACCAGCTACGAGATAGTCTTCAACACTCTTAGCATATTTTAGCGTATAAACACCTATTCCAAGCATAAAGGCTAGGTATAGAACTACTAGTGCTATATCTATAGTAC
>CAZVWZ010000115.1:0-4131 GCA_964631195.1 uncultured Desulfurococcaceae archaeon | reverse complement strand
CTAGATCATCCTCCAACAGTTGCTGAAGAATTTACAGCACGTATATTCGTCATATGGCATCCAACAGCTATAGCGCCAGGATATACACCAGTACTACATATTCACACCGCTAGTGTTGCATGCCGTATAGTTGAGATACAAGCCAAGCTTGATCCAAGGACTGGTAAGGTTGTTGAGAAGAACCCAGCATTCCTAAAGCGTGGTGATGCGGCTGTAGTAAGGTTTAAGCCTATTAAGCCGCTAGTTGTTGAGAAGTACAGTGATTTCCCGCCATTAGGAAGATTCGCTATGAGAGACATGGGTAAGACCATAGGTATTGGCGTAGTTACTGATGTAAAGCCTATGAAGATAGAGATTAGGAAGAAGTAAAATACATAGTTTTTAATCATAGTATAATACATAAAATATATAATTAGCCTATACCAAAGAGTTTTTCTACCCTTTAAACAACTAGTGATATCTAAGGTGGATAAGGGGGATTAGAGGTAGGATAAGGAAATGTCAATGGTAAGGATAAAGATTTGGAGTACAGATGTAGAAAAGCTCAATGAATTTGTATCGAAGATAGTTGATATAGCTAAAAGAACAGGTGTCCGTATAAAAGGGCCTATACCATTACCTACTAAAAGACTTGTTGTCCCTACACTTAAACTTCCTCATGGTGAAGGTAGGAAGAAGTGGGAGCATTGGGAAATGAGAATACATAAGAGAATAATATATATTGCAGCTGACGAACGTGCTATGAGACAGTTAATAAGGATACGTGTACCTCCAGAGATTTGGATGGAAGCTGAGATAATAAGGTAAGTAATAACATTTATTTAGATAATGATATTCTATTCTAGAAGTGTCTATCCAATTATTCTTATTTACTAGTTTGTCTCTATGGATTTTATGTGGTATATATGGGAAACAATTATTTAGAGAAAATAAGTGTTAATGATAAAACTATCATAATACGTGAACCGTGTTCCATAGATGATTATGTAAAGCTTATGAACGTACAAATAGATATATGGGGTATGCCGGATTATAGTGAAGCTGTGACATATCATATGATCATTGCCGCTCACCGTAACGGCGGAGTAGTTCTAGGTGCTTTCGAAGAAGATACTGGTCAAGCAATAGGCCTAGTCTATAGTATACCAGGATATACTGGGGGCACTATATACCTCTATAGTCATCTTACAGGAGTTATTCCGGAATACAGATATAGGGGCATAGGCTATCTCCTAAAGCTTTGGCAGAGGAGATTTGCTCTTGAAAAAGGATACTATCTCATTAAATGGACTTTTGACCCTATGCAGAGCTCTAATGCATTCTTCAATATAGTTAAGCTTGGGGTTATTGTCCGTAGATTTTATCCAAATTATTATGGAGAGTTAATGGATGAAATTAATCGAGGAATGCCATCTGATAGATTTATTGCAGAATGGTGGATAAGATCCCCCAGGGTTAAGAATATCATTGAGAAAAAATATAGACAACCAGACCTGGATAAAATACTGTCTTTAAATCCATTAATCGCCAACGAAGTATCCATAGAGAACGGTATACCTATTATTGTAAGTTATAAACTTGAATCCAGCAATGACCTAGTATTAATTGAAATACCTAGTGAACTAAATAGACTAAGAAAATATTCTATGGATCTTGTTTTGAAATGGAGAACCATACTGAGAGAGATCTTTACATACTATCTAAATAAAATGGGATACATAGTTATTGGATTTACTAGCTTTATAGACAATGGTCTTAGGAGGAGTTATTATATTCTATGGCGTAGATGCCTCGAAGATATATTGCCTGGTGTATATCCATGGAGTTAAAGAGTATAAGGCTATATCATGTGGTTATGGAGCTTAGAGAGTATTTTGAAACAAGTTTTGGTGGCATGAAGAAAAGGCATTGCGTATTAGTAGCTATTGAAGATTCTACTGGTATTATTGGCTGGGGTGAAGCACCAGTAGATGATGGTCCATGGTATAGTTATGAAACAGTTAATACAGCTCTTTACATCTATAGAGAAATTATAATCCCTATTCTAATGAAAAATCCTCATATAGATAAGCCTGAAGATTTCATTAGACTAGTATCTCGGATACGTGGATATCGTATGGCTAAGGCTGGTATGGAGTATGCATTATGGGATCTATATGCAAAGTATTTGAAGAAGCCATTATATAGGGTGATCGGCGGTGTACGTGATAGAATTTTATCTGGTGTTAGTATTGGTGTTATAGGAAAAATGGATCTATTACTAAAGCTTATAGATATTTATCTTGAAAGAGGTTATAGAAGGATCAAGATAAAGATTGCTCCAGGATGGGATATCGAACCTGTTAGAATGATTAGAAAGGAATATGGCTATATACCATTACAAGTAGATGCAAATGCAGCCTATACACTTGATCAAGCTAGCGTGTTTAAGGAGCTAGATAAATACGACTTACTTATGATAGAACAGCCTCTATACCATGAGGACCTCTATATGCATTCAATACTACAGTCAATGATAGAGACTCCTATATGTCTTGATGAAAGCATTAGAGGCTTACATGATGTAATGGCTGGATATGAATTGGGAAGCTTCAAAATAATTAATGTAAAGCCAGCACGTGTAGGAGGTTTACTTGAAACTATAAGGATAAATGGCTATTCTATAAGAAACAATATACCATTATGGATAGGCGGTATGCTAGAAACAGGAATAGGCCGCGCATTCCAAGTAGCTGCTGCAACATTACCAGCAATAAAATATCCAAACGATATTTCTGAATCAAATAGATACTATGAAGAAGACATAGTAGAGCCTCCATGGATCCTCGAGAAAGACGGTACAATAAAACCATTGGAAAAACCGGGAATAGGCGTAGAAGTTCTTGAGGATAAAATAGAGAAATACAGTATTAAGCAATACAAATACAGTTTAACAAAACCAATATAACACCTTACCTACAAAAACCAAATGTAGCCGGGGTGCCCGAGCGGTCTAAGGGGCCGGCCTTGAGAGCCGGTGGGCATTGCGCCCGCGCGGGTTCAAATCCCGCCCCCGGCGCCATTCTCCTACAATCTCCTCCACGAGCCCAATGTACTCGTCGTAAGGGTAGAGATAATACCTGTTCTTAATCCGCTTGATACGCCAAGGACTAAGCAAGTTACCCCCTCTAAATACTCTGATGAAGCGGGGATAATACTTTCCCCTTCCCCAGCAAGGTGTATTTGTTGAGGGGTAACCAAACAAAGAGAAGAGAACAGCTTTGTCAAAGTGACTAGCATTGTAATAGATGCTCGGAGATACTTGTAGCTTCAAGTAGGGGAGATCTACATATAGATGTATACAGGTTCATCGGAATGAAGACTCGGTGTATCGTGAAGTACCACTAGTTCTTGGTGAGTAGAGTAGAAGATGTCTTCACTCCAAGCTAGCCCGAGAAATCATGGAGAGGATTAGGGTAGAGGTAAAGGACCTAGAACTCATGGACAGGATAACCGAGAAGGTACTTGAAAACTTCATCGGAGACCCGGATATAGAGATAGCGGGGAATCAACACATCATAGACTAAGAAGAGTACGTTAAGATATCGGGCAACGTAAAGGAGCAGCTAGTCTACAAGTACAGATGGAGGTATAGCCAACGCATCCCACCTACTAGCCAAGCAACTGTCTACTCAGTAGACAGTCCACATAGAGAACCACCTAGAACACCACCATCGACTACCAAGAGAAGTGTCTACTTAATAGACACTATCCACTCTACCATAGCCAGGAGAACAATATTAGGTTTGAGGAGCCTTTTCTTGCACAGATTTTTAAACTTGTGCAAGTTTTAGATTCATGACTTATGCAACAACCTTATCATGGTTTAGCTCCATCGTTAGCTAGATTCAAAGTGTTTATTGCTACCGATTAGAGCTACTACGCTATGGATATGGAGATAGCGTTGCCAAGTATGAAGATTAGCGATCTTTACGTAGGTAGCCATTGATTTGGTGAGGTGTTTCTCTAGGTGGTTTGACTGTATAGCGGCTTAGGGGATTACTCTTAGCTGTGGAACTCGTTTAAAGTCTTCATCTAATGTAGCTATTGTGTCTATGCCGTAGGTTCTGCACGTAGCTGCTATCAATGCAT
>CAZVWZ010000114.1:0-4178 GCA_964631195.1 uncultured Desulfurococcaceae archaeon | reverse complement strand
AACCACCTCTTTAATTACCATCTCTATACATAATATTAACTTGCAGGGGAGTATATTGATTGACTACTCTCTTGAAAGAAAACGCTTGGTGGAGAAATTAATCATGGAAGGAATTATAAGAAGCGAGAAGGTAAAGAATGCAATGCTTAATGTACCTAGAGAAGAGTTTGTACCACCTCATCAAAAAAGATGGGCATATGTAGATCATCCATTGCCAATAGGACACGGCCAGACAATTAGTGCCCCTCATATGGTAGCAATAATGACTGAACTACTTAATCCCGAACCTGGACATATAGTGCTAGAGATCGGTACAGGCTCTGGCTATCAAGCAGCTGTATTAGCAGAAATTGTTAGTAAACAAGATCCTATGAAGAAAGGCCATGTGTATACTATTGAGAGAATATCTGAACTAGCAAAGTTTGCAATGGATAATCTCAAAAGAACCGGGTATAGTGATTATGTAACCGTTATTATCAGCGATGGCACCAAGGGGTATTCTGAAAAATCACCATATGATAGGATAATAGTCACAGCTGCAGCTCCGACAATACCTAAACCTCTAATTGAACAATTAAGACCTGGAGGAATAATGGTTATACCAGTAGGTGATCTAGGACTTCAAAGACTACTAATAGTTCATAAGTCCTTGGATGGAAAGTTAAATATCAAGGAAGATACATGGTGTTTATTTGTACCGTTGATTGGCGAATATGGCTGGAAAGACCACTATTATTACTAGGTAAACCAAAGATCTAGTCCTTTCTGAACACCCTTTATGTGTTCTCTATATGCCTTCTTATATCTCTCAAGGGCGTTCTTAACACGTTGTATAGAAAAGTCATGTTCTTCAACAAGTATCTCTATAACAGCTTTTTCATCAGGTTCTCTCCACTCAAGCTTGTAATCATCGGTATGCGGCGGGTTCATGAAGTATTCAAAGATTTTCAATGGATCAACAGGGAATTCACGGCGTGGTATTGCCTTGAACAATTTATCAATATCTCTATAGGTTCTAACCAGTTGTAAAGCCTTCTTAGGCCCAATACCCTTAACACCATCAGGATTGTAGTCTGTACCAACAAGTATACCAATAGCTATAAGCTGCTCTCTAGTAAGACTTAGTTTCTTCAAAAGCTTTGCCAGCTCTATAACTTCAGGCTTGATCTCTATATAGATATCTTTACGTGGAAGCTTTCTTCTACCAGAGATCGTTAGGTTCCGGATAAGCCTTGGAGAACCGAAGAGTAGGGAATCGTAATCCTGACTACCAGTAGCCCAACAATCACCCCTAGCAGTCATATATGCGGCTTGAGCCTCACCTTCCGCTGGTGCTTGTACCCATGGAATACCCATTGCATCTAAGAGTTTCTTAGCATCAGCAACCATATCCTCTGTAAGCCTAGCACTCATTTGCGCATATCTTTTAGCAGCTTCAAGATCTCCTTTCTTTAAGGCCTCTTCATATTTCTTTACAGCTTCTTCCTTAATTTTTCTCCTACGCTCTATCTCCATATATTTGATCTCCGGTGGCTGGCCATCAAACACATAGACTAGCTTTATTCCCGCCTCAACAAAGTTTATGGTTCGATAAAATAGTCCATTTAAGTGGCTCGTTATCCTTCCACGGCTATCCATTAATGGAGTACCATCTATTTGCCTGATAGCTGTTAGAAATTGATATAATGCATTATATGCATCTATTGATATCACTCTCCCTCTTAAACTCCTGAGATCATCTATTATTATCTTAACATCATCTGGTATAAGATCCTTTAGATTAACACCCATTTACTACACCATTAAATATATGGTATTTAAAGGGAAATATCTCTTATCCAAGATCTATTCATATTTTCCCGGATACAAACGATCTACTAAATGATATATGGTACTCCTTCCTAATCTTATTTACAACAATGTAGCCTCTAACTTCTAAGGTTAGGAGAGCTTTTAATAACTCGGTTCTAGAAATTTCAAAACCATAGTTCGATTTTATACTCTGATATAGTTCTGAGTCAGTTATAGTGCCTCCATGTCTAGCTAATTCATCAATTATTATTTTGAATAATGGTCTATTTCTCCATAACTCACTAAATATTACCATTTAGATCGCCTCTAAAACTATACTATTGCATGCCTAGAAACCACAGCATAAGTATACAGTAGTAGATATATGATAAAACACTATTTATGTATATGGGTTATGTATATAGACTAGGCTTAATATGGGATCTAGGGAGTTTTTGTCTAAACTTTTCACTCCACTCTTTGTACATATGTTCCATGTCAGGTGATATAGACGGCTTAATTACATCAAGCGCTATTAGGAAATGCTTCATATGGACCTTGTCAATCTTAATATTTTCCTTTAATGCTTGCAAAGCAGCTTCTCTAACCAGCGCCTCTAGATCAGCACCGCTATAGCCCTCGGTTTTACTAGCAATTTCTTCTAAATCAACATCTTCTGCTAAAGGCATATTACGTGTATGTATCTTTAGAATTTCAAGTCTAGCCTTTTTATTGGGGGGTGGTACATATATTAGTTTATCAAAACGGCCAGGTCTAAGTAGGGCTGGATCGATCATATCTGGCCTATTAGTTGCTGCTATAACTACTACGTTCTCGAGACTAGCAATGCCATCCATTTCGGTGATCAATTGACTCACTATTCTTTCAGTAACTCTAGAGTCAAATGCATATCCACGGGCAGGGGCTATTGCGTCTATTTCATCAAAGAATATTATTGCAGGGGCATACATACGTGCCTTCCTAAAAATTTCACGAACCATTTTCTCACTCTCACCAACCCATTTACTAAGGATCTCTGGCCCTCTAATTGCAATAAAGTTTGAACCGCTTTCAGTAGCAACAGCTTTAGCTAACAGCGTCTTACCAGTACCAGGAGGACCATACAATAATATGCCTCTTGGAGGCCGTATACCAAGTCTCTTAAAGGCATCAGGATATCTTAAAGGCCATTCAACAGCCATTTTAAGCTCCTGCTTGATATCATGGAGGCCACCGACATCATTCCAATGAACCTCTGGCACCTCAACATAGATTTCACGTAGGCCGCTTGGAACGATCTCGCGAAAAGCAGCTAGGAAATCCTCCATTCGTACCTCCATTTTTTCAAGAATCTCGGCAGGTATAGTCTCGGATTCAAGATCTATTTCAGGTAGATAACGGCGTAATGCATGAAGAGCCGCCTCCTTGACTATAGCGGCTAGATCAGCACCTGTATATCCGTGCGTTATCTCAGCAAGCTTTTCAAGATCAACATCTTCTGCTAAAGGCACACCACGTGTATGTATTTGTAGAATCTCAAGTCTACCTTGTTTGTCAGGCAATGGTACCTCGATCTCACGATCAAATCTTCCAGGCCTCCTTAATGCAGGGTCTACTGCATTTGGTCTATTAGTTGCAGCTATTACAATAACGTTTCCTCGGCTTTCAAGACCGTCCATTAGAGCTAGTAGTTGTGCTACAACACGTCTCTCAACTTCTCCAATAACTTCATCACGTTTTGGAGCTATTGCGTCTAATTCATCAATGAATATTATTGCTGGAGCATTTTTCTTAGCTTGCTCAAAAATATCTCTAAGTTTTTGCTCACTTTCTCCATAGAATTTACTCATTATTTCTGGCCCATTGATCGCAATGAAATATGCTTCAGCTTCATTAGCTACTGCTTTAGCAAGTAATGTTTTTCCACAACCCGGAGGACCATATAATAATATTCCTTTAGGTGGATCTATACCGAGTCTCTTAAATAATTCCGGGTGTCTTAATGGTAATTCGACTAGTTCTCTTATTCTCTGTATAACGTTCTTTAATCCACCAATGTCTTCATAAGTCACTCTAGGCACTTTATAATGTTCGCCTGGTTTCTCCAAGAGTATGAGGTTTGTTGTAGGCTTTATAATAACTGGTCCTTTAGGTTTTGTATATACAACTTTAAACGGCAGTGATTGACCTATAGTATGTACAATAACAAGATCTCCTTCTATAACTGGCCTCTCTAATAATCTAGATTTTATAAATCTAGTAAAATTCTGATCAACCTGGGCATAGAATTTTGATGGTGCTAATTTAATGACTTGTGCAGGCCGTGCATCAATTTTTGACACTGTAACTTTATCGCCAACTTTAACATTAGCATTTTGCCTTGTTAT
>CAZVWZ010000113.1:0-4329 GCA_964631195.1 uncultured Desulfurococcaceae archaeon | reverse complement strand
TATAGGCAGTAATGGTATATTACCCATTACATCGATAATTCTCTGTACAACTTCATCAACTATTCCTCCATAATAACCACTTACTGTACCTACAAGAAGTCCTATAATGGATGTTATTACAGCTACAACAAGACCTATGGACATTGCCACTGGAAAACCATATAGAAGTCCTAAAGCAAGATCGTGTCCTTCACTGTCTGTTCCCATAAGACCAAAGATCGTTCCTTTAAAAATCATTTTCGTCTCTAATACAGGCCTTTCTAAATAGTTCTTGGCATCTATATGAGTCATTATACCTATATAGTTAAGTTCCAAGGTTAATTCATACTTGCCTGTTAACGGCCTTGTAAGGACCTGTATTCCTGATAATTTATAGCCTCCTTCAGTAGAACTCTCTAATATCGGCTTCATATCAACTATATCACCAAATATATAACTAATAGGATTAAGTGTGACTTCTTTCTTTAATAATGAGATAGCCGTTCCTAAGTCAATATCAAATTCTTTTCCATCCGCAGACGTAAGTTTAATGTAATATTGACCGCTGGTTTCATTCAGATATAAAATGCCCTCTTTTTTTGCATAATTAGTTATTAAATATTTTAATATATCTATGTAGTTAAGTTTCTGTTCAGACAATAAAATATCATAGTACGAATTAACATATGCCCTTGAATCAACAAGTGAAGTATTTGATGTTATTTTAATCGCATCCTTGACCAATAACAGCATAATATCATCAGGTCTTCTTAAGTACAATTTATATCTTGGACCCTGCATTCGCTGCCGGTCTATAAGTATACCTCTAAGTCTTACTAGTATACCCTTTGGGAATACAGGGTGCTCTAAAGTGTACTTTAATGTATAATTAACTTGAACAATATATGTCCTAGTTAAGTATTGCGCTGCATCAGGTTCATCTTTTACAACTGCTACATGAGGAGCATATGGCACTCCAAAATATTTAGTCCATTCTGGTGGAACAACATCTGGGTTTTCAACGAGTACTCCAATATTGTCCCAATAATTGTCTACAAAATTCGGCGGCATTGTCAGTGCAGCATATATTGATATACTGACTAAAATCACCAATAAGACAAGACCTGCTCTACCAGTTCCATAGCTCCATACTTCCCTTAATGTACCCTTAAGCTCTCTTAATTTCTGCACGAATTTTTGTCTAAATGTAACTTCATATGGACGAGTTACCTGAGCCATTGTACACTACCTCTAACCAAGTCGTACTCTAGGATCTAGATATATGTACAGAACTTCGAGGATAAACCTAGCTGTTACATAAACAGCCGTTGTAACATAAGTTAGAGCCAATACTGTTGCAACATCTGCAGATACTATTGCTGCATAGTAGAGTGAACCCATACCCGGCCAATCGAAAACTGACTCCGTTATTATAAAGCCGCCAATAGAGTATGCAAGAGATAATATAACAGATGTTGTCACTGGGGGTGCTACAACTCTCAATATATATCTTCTACTAATTAATCTATCAGGAAGGCCTTTAGCCTTAGCTACCATGACAAAATCTTCCCTAACTACACGTAATACCATAGCCCTTATAGAATAAAACCAAGATCCTAGGAAGGCAATGACTATCGTTATAATAGGTAGTGAAGCATGATACGCTATCTTCATTAAGTTAATGAAAGGATCTTGCCAGAATCTATTAATATAAGCTATAATAGGTCTACCAGTATTCGGGAATATACCTAGGCTAAAGGAAAATAATTGTATAAACACCATTCCGAGCCACCATACTGGTATAGCATTGAATAACGCTGCATAAGTTACAACAGCTCTATCTAAAAGACTACCATGTTTATATGCTATTGATGGTGCAAATAACAATGCAATCATTACAACAATTATCTGAGCAATAGTAAGCATAACAATAGTCCTAGGTAAACATGCCATAATAACATTAGATACTGGCACTGGTGCCTGAAGACCCGCTACACCAGCTACCTCATCGCTATAGGTGTATGAGAAATCAAATGACAATATAGTCCATATGAGTCTACCTGCTCTAACATACCAAGGCTTATTAATACCATAGATCTCCTCAAGCCTACTCCTATATTCATTAACAAGTCGTTCAAGTTCGGTCTGATTTATTGCTTGAGGTCGTTGCCTTAGTTGTTGATAATAGGCTCTAACATTTGAATCTATAATTGCCTTAAGAACCTTTATTGAATAGCCCGTTCCTTCCATTATTATAGCTGTCAATGATACAATTAAGACAAGTGCTATCCCTAGTGCTATTGCCCTCCTTAGTAATACTCTGCCCACGCCAGGCATAGGAAGACACACCACTCAACATACTTATTATTAATGATTCCTTTTATTTTTACCCAGTCCAATATACATTATATGTGTTTACATGCCCCTCGAATATTTATACTATTCGGATTGTTTCCCCATAATAGTCTTAGATAAGTAGAAGAGATGTTTAGGGTAAAAAATAAATTGTGCCATATAATGTGAAGAGACTAAGATCTTTTTACAAATGGTATCGCTATAGCTATTAGTACGAGTATTAAGACAACTATCTCTAGAATCTGTACAGTTCCTACTGTACCCTGAAGAGCCTCTACTGATGACTTAAGATCGCTTACATCCTCAGAGCTAGCTAGTCCAGCCACACCCTGGCTAATCTGATCGACAGATTGTGATAAGCTGTTCACACTGTTGACTAGGTTGTTCTGAGCATCGCTTAATCCCTGTACAGTATCAACTAAGTTAGATAACGTATCTAAAGTCTGAGCTTGGCCCTGTGCTAATGTATTAATTGATTCTACGACCTGCTGGAATGAACTTGCAACAGCAGCTCCTAGGGTCTGGTTAAGTAGAGATATCTGTAAGTTAAGTTGCTCAGTTAATTGATCAATTAATGCTGTTGTCTGGTTTGCTAATTCACTTAGACTTGTAGATAGCGAGCTTAACTGCTCCTGTAATGCCTGCATTTGTGTCTGAATAGCCATTAACTGCTCATATAATGACGGGCTAACAGGCTCTATATATTCTGTGTAGACACCGGGTACAGCTACTTGATCCGATATCACCATTATTGTAAACTCATATCTCCTGAAGGATATCATTTGCGCTGTGACATCAGAAGGTAATGTTATTGTCCATACACCCTCAGGTGATGGAGGTAGCTCTGCGAAGTATAGTGTCTGTTTAGCAACAGGGTCGTATAGCATGACTATAATCTTAATACTTCCCGGTCCAGTAGCCTCAACAGTTATTTCTACATCCTGTCCAGGAGTCATTATTGGCACATCTACCTCTGTGACAGATGGTGTAGTTGGAGTACCGAATAGCCAGTCTCCAGGCTTAAATGGATATGTTGGATCACGGAATGCATGTAATTCTGCCTCCTGTAGATCGGGGTCGAATCTTACTAACATGTATGCTCCGTCACTAATCCATGCTGGACGTAGGTTAGCTGGGTCGATCCAGTCAATAGCTGCTTGTACACGTGCATTCCATTCATCCATTGTAAGCATTCCATTACAGTAGGCATTGACGCGGTTAAATATAGTTGTATTGTCTACAAATGTCTCTAAGACGTCCTCTACATCCGCTGCATGATCTGGTAATACTAAGTTAAGTTGAGGTATACCTTCGTCCTCAGCTCTTGTTTCACTAAGAGCATATGTCTTATAGTCAAATGCTAGTGTGAACATAGCCTCTCGTAGCTCTACAGGATTAACGGTTGATAATACAGCATAGTATGCTATGTAGTTAGGATCGAAATGCCAGTAGTCAACATATACAATCA
This sequence comes from uncultured Desulfurococcaceae archaeon, assembly GCA_964631195.1. Lineage (GTDB taxonomy): Archaea > Thermoproteota > Thermoprotei_A > Sulfolobales > Desulfurococcaceae > CAZHDB01. The sequence goes on along the minus strand of CAZVWZ010000113.1, from coordinate 527 downwards.
TTAAATTGTTATCTGTATCAAATACTAATCCCTTAATTGTATCCAGCCAGGCCTGATTAGGACTAGCTATTTCAGCCTCTAATGTTGATTTCTCAGTATCATAAGATAGCTCCCACAGGTAAGCCCAAGTGCTAATTACGTCAGCCCATGTGATCTCTATACCGTGGTGCCACTTAGTTCCAATTACCTTGCTAAGATTGAATACTACATAGCTCTTAGCTGTAACGCCATCTCCTACAGTAACCCATTGATCAGATTCTGCATCCCAGACAAGGGCATCAGAGGGTACTGGTAGAGTTCCATCTGGTCCAGCAGTTTCTACAGTGTATGTGGTACGGAATGGTATAGGCTCTCCATTGAATGGATGGGCCCACATGAATGGATCATAGGTAGCCCTCTCTATATCCACACTATAAACGTCACTGAATCCACCATATGGATTCCATACCGTCCTTGCTGACATTACCCATAAATGACCTATGGTCATTGTATCTGGATGATCCTCTGCATACCATTCACGTGGGTTC
>CAZVWZ010000112.1:1240-4366 GCA_964631195.1 uncultured Desulfurococcaceae archaeon | reverse complement strand
TTAGATCGGGTTTGTGGTGTGGAGGTAGAGATATATACTCTAGAGTATATACTTTAGAGTATATGGTGATAGTTATTGTTTAAATTCGTTAATAGAGGTAGCGAGCTTAAATTAATTGATGAAGCCATTAAGAAGGGTAGGCTCATCATTGTTTATGGACGTAGACGTATTGGTAAGACAAGGTTATTGCTGGAGTTTATCCGCAGGTATCATGGCAAGGTATTGTATCACCTATGTATAGATGAGCCGGTTGAATTAACGTTAAATAGGATTTCTAGAAAACTATACCAGTTATTTAATGATGAGACGCTTCTGTATAGACCTATTAGTTCTTTTGATGAATTCTTGAACTATGTAAGCGGTAAAGAATTAGTTATAGTATTTGATGAATTTCCTGTCTTGGTGAAGCGTTATCCACGTATAGTTGGTTTATTACAGGAATACATTGATTTATCGGGAAACACTGGTACACCTATAATATTGTGTGGTTCCTATGTATCTATGATGGAGGATCTAGTTAGTTATGCCAGTCCATTATATGGTAGGAGGAGCTATACTTTAAAAGTAGGGCCTCTAGCTTTTCATTATCTAAGAGAGTTTTTTCCAGGAAAGGATTGGATTGAACTAGCCTATATTTATTCTGTAACAGATGGTATACCTGAGTATATTCTATGGTTTGATGAGAAACTATCTTTTAAGGAAAATCTCCTAAAAAATGTGTTGAGGAAGGGATGTTATTTCTATGAGGAAGCAGAACAACTTCTGAGATATGAATTAAGAGACTTAGCCGTATATAATGCTATTCTGCAAGCCCTAGCTGCGGGATATCGTAGACTTGGCGAGATATGTTCTAAAACAGGTATTGATAGATCTAAGGTTAATAAGTACCTTATGGTTCTTAAAGAACTAGATATAATAGACTATATACAGCCTATACATCTAAGTAATAAAAACAAGTTGAAAGCTAAAAATAGGCTATACTTTATTAAAGATAACTACTTTAACTTTTACTATAAATATATCTTCCCGAATAAGGATCTTTTAGAGCAAGAACTAGTTGATAAAGTTCTTGAGTATGTACTTAGAGACTATGATAACTATATGGGCTTCGTATTTGAAAAAATTGCAAAACAACTATTAATTGAACTAAGTAAAAGAGGGGTTCTACAATCAAGTTTCTATAGGATAGGTAAGTATTGGAGTAAGGATGTAGAAATAGATCTTGTAACAATTGATAGGGATAAACATGTTACAGTTTATGAGGTTAAGTGGAAAAAACTTAGTAGGAGAGATGTGTCAAGAATCATAGCGGGTCTTAAGAAAAAGATAGAGAAAACTCCTTGGGCAAGAGATTATAAAGTCAATTATGGCATTATCGCTAGAGAATATACTGAGCCTATGGATGAATTTATTGAGAAAGGAAACATAATCCTTGAATTAAAAGATTATTCAAAAGTCGGCTGGAAAACTAGTTATATCAATAATTTTTGGAAAAAATAATGGTAGAATTCTTAGAAATATATTATTCCTATAGAATCAACCATATTATTAGCTATAGTTAATTATACCTATTTCTAGGCAGTAATACATGGAGTAACCAAGCGGGTATGGTATGTCCAGAGTTGTTTTATCAATTCGTATTCAGCGTAGACTTAAGGAGGAGGCTGAGAAATTAGGTATTGATATTAGAGCTGTTGTGGAGAAGGCGTTAGAGGACGAGATTAGGAGAGCTAAGTTTATGAGATTTAAGAAGCTCGTAGAAGAGGCTTTGAAGAATATAGATACTACTGTAGAGGAATGGATCAAAACAGTTAAAGAGATAAGGATTGAGAGGTAAGGTCCTTATGGAGAAGTATCTCCTTGATACTTCAGCTCTATATCCTCTAGTTCTTCAGTTAAGAGAGAAGTTTTTGGAATACACAACTATTTTCACAGTTCTTGAACAGGCATTCTATGAAGTTGGAAACACTATTTGGAAAGAATATCGGAGAGGCAGGTTCGGGCCCTATTGTAGCAGCTAAGCTTTTCCAAGAGATCTTAAACAATATATACGTGCTAAGAATTAAAGATGGCCTCCATGAAATCATGGAGCTCTCTATAAATGAAAACCTGACATTCCATATTGCAGCATATTTATTTGCAGCACGTAAATATAGAGTAAAACTAGTTACAGAAGACAGTGATCTATTAAAATTTCCAGGATCTATCACCATTAAACAGCTTATAAGAGAATTAAAGAAGTAAATTAGAAGATGACTCTAGTAAATATTTTTCAAACATATATATTTACCAGCAGAATTAATGCTGTATTTTCTTAGATCCTGAGATCTTTTATTATGTGAATCGCTTGAAGCGTCCTTCCTAGTTTATTACTTACTAATGCTATGTGGTCAAAGTGTTTATCTTCATCTAATACTATCACTGGTATGTTTAGTGTTAAGGCTACGGCTGCTGATGATATGTCTCCCCATGGTATATTATATTTATGTTCATAAGCTCCTACTCGTAGTGTACTCATCCATGTAGTATAGCGTATGTCTTTAACTATTTCCAGCTTTTCGTAAACTAGCCTAGCATATTTTAATGCTAATTCCATGTCAAATCCAAGCCTATACATTGCATATGCTAATTCACAGATATTAAATAAACCTACATAGATCGTGATCTCGCCTCTCTCATGCATTTCTAAAAGTTCTCTAACTTTATTCCATCCACGCTCCCGTGTAATTGGTAAAAGTAATGGACCGGTATCAATAGCTATACTACTGGGTAAGTTCCTTAACCCTCTCATTTTCCACTTCTTCCTCCCCAATCCTTTCCTCAAGAAATACTTTAACACTACCTCTAGGCTTAATCCTATCAATGAAATCCAGTAGTGTTGTAGATTTCCTTAAAACAATACTATCATTAATAATAGTAAGATCTAGTTCATCGCCCTCTCTAATACCTAATATTTCCCTAACCTCCTTAGGTATAGTTATTGTAAACCTCCTACCCACTCTAACCTTTAAAGTAATAGCATCCACCTCTATCACCGTAACTATATATTTAGTCTTAAGCATCTAAATAAACTTCTGTATAATCAGTCAGACAAATCAGAATATCAATGAAAGTATATGCTAAATC
>CAZVWZ010000112.1:0-1140 GCA_964631195.1 uncultured Desulfurococcaceae archaeon | reverse complement strand
AGGCTACTAATATTATTAAAGCTATCATAATTATACCAGGTATTTTTATAGGTGGTTCTGTTGTTCTAAGTGTATTTGCAGGTTCTATGGTTGGTGTTGGCTCTATTTCTGGTATTGTATTTGTTTCTTCTTTGGTTGTTGTTTGGTTATTTTGTCTTTGGTGTTGTTTCTTGAGTTTTTCTATGTATTGTTTTGTTAGGTTGTATAGATGATATGGGCTAGTGTTTGCTGTTGCATCAATGTGTGGCTCTATCATTGATCTTTCATGGTATTCATTCCAACTATATATTGCTATGACCTTGATCTTGCCTCTATTGGCTAGTATGTATTCCCATTGCTTTCTATACCATTCCCTATCTAGATATGGATCGTATCTTGAGGAATCGTTCGATCTGAAATGCTTGTCGTCGAAACGTGGAGCTATTGCTACATATCCATCTCTCCTAATCCTTAGGAGGCCACTGAGATCCTTGTCATAGTCTGGCCATAGATCCCAGTCTTGGTATCTTGCATTATCTATGTCGTTGCCCACTATCCTAATCATATATTCTTGGTAGTCATTGGATGGGTTGTAGGTCATTCCTATGGGGTTAAATGCTAGTATTAATGGTTTTCCATTGAGGCAAAAGTATAAGTCTCTATGTAGCTCAATATAGTTGTCTCGGAGATAATTTAGTGTATATTCCCAGAAGCTCTCGTCATATGGCCCCGGATCAGTATAGTTAATATATGGTTCTATGAGGATAATGAATTCTAGACCATACTCTCTTAAATACCTAATGATCGTCTTTATAGTATAGTCTGTGAAGTCACTGGGTCCCCACCAGGAAAATATTATAAAGTCTATGCCAGCATCTTTGATTAGCTTTAATTGCCACCTAATTACAGTTTCGTTATAAGAATCGTAGAGACCGATGATCGGCTTGTCAGTAAAATTGATCCAATGCCTATTCTGAGAAATACTGTACCATGGATAGAAATAGACTCCTACAAAGGCTGGGACCCCAGATCTCCCTGTGTTTAAGTATGTTGTTCTCCCAATCATTTCCGGGTACTTACTGTATAGTGCAAGTACTACAATACTTGTTGTCTCAACATTTACATCATGTGCTTCATCCTTCAATACCCTGATCTCTCCAT
>CAZVWZ010000111.1:0-4409 GCA_964631195.1 uncultured Desulfurococcaceae archaeon | reverse complement strand
CTAATTTCCTTGATATAGGAGGCGGTGCACGTAGAGAACGTGTTAAAGAAGCTGTGAAAATATTATTAAAGCATCCAAAAGTCAAGGTATTATTGGTAAACATATTCGGTGGTATAACTAGATGCGATGAAGTTGCAGCAGGTATTGTTGAAGCGTTAGAGGAGATAGGATCTACTAAGCCTATAGTTGTCAGGCTTCTTGGTACCAATGAAGAAGAAGGTAGGAGAATTCTTGAAGAGAATAAGATACCCATGTATAATGAATTAAAAGAAGCTGTTCTTAAAGCTGTAGAACTCTCTAAGGGGTGATTATGTATGGCCATAATAATTGATAAGAATACACGTCTCCTTGTACAGGGTATAACTGGTAAAGAAGGAAGTTTCCATACGAAACTTATGCTAGAATATGGTACAAAAGTTGTAGCAGGCGTAACTCCAGGTAAGGAAGGACAGCAAGTACATGGTGTACCTGTTTACAATACCATTAAGAAAGCTTTAAAGAAGCATCCAGAAATTAATACTAGCATAATATTTGTACCAGCTCGTTTTACAATGGATGCTGTCTATGAAGCTATTGATGCTGGGATAGAAAAGATCATTGTCATAACAGAGGGTGTACCATTATGGGACGAGCTAATGTTTGTAACTCATGCCCGTAGGCATGGAGTAGTTATTGTTGGGCCTAATACCCCTGGAGCAATATCACCGGGTAAGGCTAAAGTTGGCATCATGCCTGGACATGTATTTAAGGAAGGGTCTATTGGAGTTGTTTCCCGTAGTGGTACATTAACCTATGAAATATCACGTGAAATTGTTAGAGTTGGTTTCGGCGAATCAACTGTAATAGGTATTGGAGGAGATCCTGTTACTGGACTAGACTTTATAGATGTATATAAGATGTTTCTAGAAGATCCTGAAACAAACGCCATTGTTATTATTGGAGAGATCGGTGGTGATGCAGAAGAGAGATTAGCACATTACATTAGAAAACATGGTTTAGAAAAACCAGTTATAGCCTATGTTGCAGGTATGACTGCGCCTCCCGGTAAACGGATGGGACATGCCGGCGCAATAATATCCATGGGTATGGGTGACTGGGCCTCTAAGAAAAGGGCATTTGAAGATGTCGGAGTGCCTGTTGCAAGGACTCCATGGGAAATCGGTGAATTACTGAGAAAATACCTTGTAAAGTAGACGGGATAACTTATTTTATCTACATTCAATAAAAATATCTAATGAAAATATATAAAGGCCTAAATTCATTGCAAGGTGTATAACCGTGTCTACATTAGTGAAAGAATATGATTCGTTTTCAGCATTGCTTAAGGCGATTGATGAACAGCTAAACAACTTGAGGCAGCAATTAGCTAATTACTTGAGAAGGCTAGAAGATGTAAGAGCTAAAGCTGAGCAAGAGAGGAAGTTTAAGGAATTCCTAAAGACATTAACTGGGGAAGAAACGCCTCCTACTCAAGGGAAAATAGTTGATCTTAAGGACATAAAACTCTACATAAATCCGGGTGCTGAATCTGAATCTGCTCTTCTTGAGGATCTCATTGACAGGATTAACAGATCAATACAGGCTCTACAGACAGCACGTAAGTATTTAGAACCTTTAGCGGGATTCGATATTGAGGCTAAAATAGTAGTTTTATATAAGGAGGGAGTTCCATCAGCCATTATAATAAGATACTAGGTATAACTTAATCATATTTTTCGAATAATTTTTAACCCTAATATAGTTCTTATAATGACTAGCTAGAAACATATGGGGTGTTTTGTTTATGAGTGTATATGAGAAAATAGGGCATGGAACTAAAGCTCCTGAATATGTTAACGTGGTTATAGAGATTCCTCTTGGAAGCTACATAAAATATGAAGTAGATAAGGAGACCGGATTATTATTTGTCGACAGGATCCTGTATACTGCTACGCATTATCCATTTAATTATGGTTTTATACCAGCTACTCTAGAAGAAGACGGCGATCCCGTTGATGTATTAGTACTAGGTTATGAACCATTGCTTCCAGGCTCAGTTATTGAAGTTAAACCAATCGGCATCTTAGAAATGGAAGATGAAGAAGGCCCAGACGCTAAGATCATTGCCATTCCCAAGGAAAAAATCGATCCTAGATTTAAGGAAATTAACGACATAGATGATATTCCAAAAGCTATCAAGGATAAAATAAAACATTTCTTCGAGCATTATAAAGAGCTAGAACCAGGTAAATGGGTAAAGGTTACTGGCTGGAAGGGCAGAGAAGAAGCTCTTAAGAGAATAGAGGCAGCTATTAGGCGTTATAGGGAGAAGCATTGATCATTAAAATTATTTTTGCAACTTTATTCTTATTCTTTATTATTTTACCATTAAATAATATAGTTGCTTCTGCATACAATCAAGTTACGTTAAATTATATATTTACTGTTTTATCTAATGTTGTAGATAGTGTTTATCTAATAAAGGTATATTACAATCCTATAAATAGATCGGCTACATTATCAAGTCAGATAGTAGTTCAAGAACTTACTATACATATTTATTTAAGAGGTATTAATAGAAATGATTTTTTAAGGAAAATATTTGGTTCCATTATGGATAAGTGGATCAAAATACCTCTAATTAAACCAATAGATGAGATAGGCACATATTCTAGAAGATACTTATCAATTAACAAATACATAGTAGAGACAGCCATGATAAACACTAATGGCCTTATTGAATACCGTGATCTTTATCAAGGCCTTTTAGTTGCTGGAGAAGCAATATATTCTATAGTAATATCTGTAGACGGTAAACAAGTAGATCTAGGCTATTTTATTATAAAATTTCAACTAGATGACATTGAACCAAGCGGATATATTGAGGAATTATCGCTTATAAACTATCCATCAAAACACTATGTATACGTATTGCTTATACCAGCTACGTTGCTTCTAGCTTTATCAATAGGAACTTTAAGCAAGTGGAGATACTATATGATAATATAGCGTTGTAGTCAGAATGGCTCTTCCCAATCATCGCTCCTGCTCATTCGTCGCAGGCGCTCTTCATCCATGTTAAGTAGTTTCTCTTGAAGGGATTTAAAATTCATTCTGCAAATTCATAAATATACTTATTATTACGTGTATTAGGCAAAACAATTGATGGTATACCAAGCTCGGTCCATATACTTTCAGCTAATTGATACGGAGAACCTCCTCGAGCATTTTCCACGACAACTAATCTTGGTTTAGCCATTTTAACATATCCAATTAAATCGTCATAATCAGAATGATCACTGAACGCTACAAGCCATGTATTAGAATCTATTCTTCTTATTGGTTCTCTAAACTCCCAACCGGAAAGTATTATATTTAAGCCTTCACGTAGATTTCTATGCCCAGCTTTACTCATGTGTAAGAATATGACGTATCTACTAGTATTTCTAAGAAGTTTTCTTCCATCAAGAGAAAACATATTGTAATATTCACCTATTTTTCCACCATATTTTTCAACGATCTTTGTAACACGATACATTTTAGGAGGCATAAGAAAAGGATCATAGATTTTATTTTCTCTAAGTATCTTCATAACTTCTTGTAATTTACCATAATATCCATATATAGCAACAGGCCCTCCATTTTCTAAGCCCTCGATGACTATGTCAATGAGTAGTTGTTCAACTTCTTTTTTAAATGGCCTTCTATACTCTGGGCTTCCATAAGTAGACTCTATAACAAGTACATCTAAATCTCTCATTACAGGCGTACCTTCAAGTTTAAAATCGCCTGTATATCCTATCCTGTAATTATTTGTCTCTACTAGTACTTGAGCAGCACCAATTATATGATTAGCTTTTATTAAAGTAATTTTTTCATCGTTAAAAACAACCTCATTATCGTAATCCAACGGTATAGATTTTCTTCTAAGAATATACTTATGTGTGGAACGGAGATTAGATAACTCATATATGAGTTCTAAAGTTGAAGGGGTTGCAATTATTACGGAACATTGATTGATACTGTCTCTTAGTCCTCTCATATGATCGCTATGGGCATGCGTTATTACACGTATAAGTCTATTCCAATGTCCATCTATAGTAAAGTTTCTTCCTAACAGTACTGCCCCATTCTCTTTAACATCAACTAGCTTTCCAATGATCTTGGAAAAATCTCTGTATTTACTCACAGCAACCCCTCTCTTATATAATTAGGTTTTACATGTAGAAATAATCCTGTCTCCAAATATTATTTCCTTCTAATAAATGGAAGCAAGACTATTGTCTTTAAGCAATAATATGAATGTATTAATAATCCTACGAAAGGAGCTAAAATATAACGTAACTTTGGCTCAAGAATATACTTTCTCGATCCTATAAAGAGAGCTAATGAAAATAATATTGGTAGAGACAATATTGTTAATCCTATTT
>CAZVWZ010000110.1:0-4452 GCA_964631195.1 uncultured Desulfurococcaceae archaeon | reverse complement strand
GTATTGCAGCTACAGAATACCTGCTATTCGAAGGTGAAAAGTTTAGTAAAAGCCGTGGTATAGGTGTATGGATTGATGAAGCACTAGAGATCATGCCCTCAGACTATTGGAGATTTGCTCTCATAAGGCTAAGGCCTGAGCAACGTGATGCTAACTTCAGTTGGAGAGAATTTTATAGGATTATTAATAAAGAATTGTGCGATGATATCGGTAACTTTATACATAGAATACTATCATTCATATATAAGAAATTTAATGGAGTAGTTCCAGAGCCAGGCGAATTAACAGATATAGATAGGGCAATGATTTCTAAAATCAAAGAAGTAGTAGATAATGTTGATAATAAATTTGAAAAAGCACGTCTTCGACTAGCAATTGAAGATATATTACGCCTTGCATGGGCAGGTAATCAGTATATTAACCAAAAAGCTCCATGGGATAAGATCAAGAGCGATCCAAGTGATGCTGCTACAACAATGTGGATCGGAATTAATACAGTATATGGATTAACGGTATTATTAGCACCGATCATACCAAATAAAGCAGAGGAATTATGGAATTTGCTCAATATAAATGAGCCATTATGGAGACCAGGAAGAGTATGGAGTATTAAAGAGAATCCTATGAAGCCGGGCCACAGAATAAATAAGCCAAGACCAGTATTTCCAAAATTATCTCCAGATTTCCTTGAAAAAATAAATGATCAGCTTAAGAAAATTAGAGAAAATATAAAAGAAAAAAGACCCGCTGTACTAATATAATTTAATATAATTATTTTAATAATAAGCTTTAGAATTATTAGTTAACGAAAATACTTGATATTTATAGAAAATACTATGCTGGTAAGGGCTCAGGAACTTCCATTAATTGGCTTAAAACATATTCCCTGATCTCCTTAATAGATGGTAAACGTCTAACAATTCTTCCATTCTCAATATATTTAACTAATAGTAATTCATAATCTTTAGAGACATCGGCATTCCATGGTAGAATAAGATCGTTTAAGCCCGGTCTTTTACGATAGAGTTTTTTAGCTCCTGGTAATTTACCTCTTTTAGCAATGGGCTTCCATTCTCCATTCTCTTCTACTTCAACAATATCCATACTAATATCAATACTCTTTGGAAAAGCTATACTCGTCCCAACTCCGAATGCATCAACGATATCCCTTAATTCAATGAGCTCTCTTTCTCCAATACCCCCGCTAACAACGATCTTTACATTCCTGTATCCATGTAGATCAAGTGCCCATCGAACTTCTTCGACTATGGTCCTCATGTTCCCACGTCTACTGCTGGGCGTATCAAGTCTAACGCCAAAAACCCTATTACCAAGAGCTTTAACAGCCATGAGAGATTCTATTCTCTCATCGTAGAATGTATCAACAAGCATTATACGAGGTACATCATCTTCTACTACTTCATCAAAGGCCTTCCAAGCCTTAACTTGATCACCAAAGACAATTATTAGTGCATGAGGCATTGTACCAACAGGCTTTAGATCAAGATACTTTTCACTAGCTACTCCCGATACAGCATCTAATCCACCAATGTATGCTGCACGATCAGCCATTGGAGCTATAGCAGGATGTAATGCACGTAGGCCGAAGAAAAGTATTGTCTTATCCATTGCAAGCCTCTTCATTCTAGCCGCCTTAGTAGCAATACTTGTGTAATGCCTTAGTATGCCAAGTAATGCTGTTTCATAAATAGCTATATCATTATAGTATCCTTCAATAATCATAAGTGGCTCCTTAGGCCTAAACAATGTACCTTCGGGGAGACTATATACTGTTACTGGTTTATCCTTTAATAAGTACAAGGCTTCTTCAAGACCAGCGTAAACAGCCCATTCATAGCTTTTAGGAAGACTATATACATGTAATTCCATACGAACCTTTTTCCTAATACCATATTTTTCTAGAATCTTCTTAGTTCTTACAAAATATACGTCTGTAACAACTCCTTTGAGTATATCTTCTTCAGATGCAATATAGAATCTCAAGATAAACCCCTTACTACACATCTGGCTACTATGTGATATACTAAAACCCCGAGATTATAAGTAAATCTATAGATACTAACTAAAATTATGGTAAATTTGTATTATTCGCCTATGACTTCTACGATCACATATCTACGGCTACGTGGACCATCCATCTCAACAAGAAATATATTTTGCCATGTACCACGAATAAGATGCCCATCTCTAACAGGGAATATTCGATCAGCGCCTATCAATGCTGAGCCTATATGAGCATGTGCATTATCATCTATAATATTATGTTTCCATCTTCTATCAGGCTGTACAAGCTCCTTTATCCTAGTAAGTATATCATCCATAAGACCTGATTCATGCTCGTTAGCTATAATAGCAGCTGTAGCATGAGGTGCGAATACAAGACAAAGACCATTTTTAATACCACTTTTTCTAACTATGTTCTCTACTTCACGGGTAATATCTATGAGTTGAAATCTCTTTGTTGTTGAAAGTACAATTTCTTGAAAGTATATCCTCATGGACCATTTACCTCACAACCAGTGTTGTTCATATAAAGAAGGATAACATTTTAGAAATATATAAGTCATGCTATAAAGATCTATTTTTAAGTTTATATCTTAATAATACTTCCTCACCACATCTACATAATGCTAATCCATCAAGCACAAGATTTATTGGTGAATGAAGTTGTATCGGAAACAGGCTAATCGATTTTCCCAATATTATTGGTGATACTACAAGTATTAGCTCATCAAAAACCTTCTCTTCTATTATATGACTTATAACATATCCTCCTCCTTCAACAAGTACTGTATTAATATCATGATACTTCCTTCCTATAATATCAAATATTTTTCTAAAACTAAATCTTTCACCATTAAGCTCTATAATATCAACTCCTTTGTCTCTAAGAACTTCCTTCTTATAAGGATCAGATGTAGTTGATGTAAATAATATTGTAGGAGCTACTGATGTATCAAATACGTTGGCATTTAAAGGAGAGCGGAGCATTCCATCAACTATGATTCTATACGGTTGTTTACCACTATAACCCTTTAATCTAACTGTTAGCAATGGATTATCATTGATGACTGTATTAGCACCAATCAATATAGCATCAACATATGATCTAAGCTTATGAAGACGTTCAAGATCACATTTTTTACTTAGAACAACTTTTTGTCCTTTAATACCTATTCGTCCATCAATACTTATAGTGGTATATATAATCACATATGGTCTAAGCATACAAATACCCTCTCTCATAAACCTGTCTATAGCTCTAGTTATTTAAGGATAATACATTAATTAGGCTGTAATATACTATTAAGTGAAATAGAGGGGCGAAATAGTTATGAACTGGCGTAGAAGAAGAAGATATTATGATCCATTCGATGAATTATTTAGAGAACTAGATGAAATGCTATATAGGTTTATGCGTGATCTAGAGTTTTTCACTAGAGAGTTTGAAGAAGAGAAGCCTAGTGAATTTAGGAGAGAGTTTAAGGTATTCGGACCTTATGTATATGGTTTCAGAATAACTATAGGTCCTGATGGAAAGCCTCATATCGAGGAATTCGGTAATGTTAGGAAAATAAGAGGTAGACCTGTTATTAGTGAAGAAAGAGAGCCTCTAGTTGATGTTTTTGAGGAAGGTGATGAAGTAGTTGTCATAGCTGAATTGCCGGGTGTTGATAAGAATAATATTAAATGTAAAGTTAGTGAAGACCATAAGAAGCTCTATATAAGGGCTAGTAATGAATATCACAAATATTATAAAGAAGTTGAGTTACCAGTACCCGTTGATCCAAAAAGTGCGAAGGCTAATTATAAGAATGGTGTTTTAGAGGTAAGATTGAAAAAGGTAAAGATCGGTAAAGAAGAAAAAGGCTATGAAATAAAGGTTGAGTAAATACATTATTTTTTAGTTAATATAATACTGGTGATCCATATGCTCTTAGGTATTATGAGCGATAGTCATGACAATATAAATAATGTTATTAAGGCATTTAACATATTTCGTGATAGAGGTATTGGCTATATAATACATCTAGGTGATATAATATCGCCATTTATCGCTAAGAAAATGATTGAACTAAAATGGAAACAATTATTTGTCAATGCTGTATATGGAAACAATGATGGAGATAAAATATTACTACGTAAAATCTTTAAATCAGTTGGTTGGAAAATAGACAGTGGCCCACGTATTGAGGAGATACATGGAAAAAAGATATTTTTAATGCATGGATATGATGGAATCGATTTTACCAAAACTTTAGCATATAGTATTGCTAAACAGAAAATAGCTGATATAGTTCTTTATGGACATACTCATAGGATAGATAAGAAAAATATCGAAGGAATACTTGTCATTAATCCTGGAGAAACATATGGATTACTCTATGGTAAAGCTACTATAGCTATAGCCGATCTTAATAAGTTAACTGT
>CAZVWZ010000109.1:0-4521 GCA_964631195.1 uncultured Desulfurococcaceae archaeon | reverse complement strand
TATTCATTTATAGGTTTCTCTATTTCATCCTGAAGTAATTATAACTATTAGAACCCCTAATCTAGACTGGCATGGACTATTTGTGCTTCACCTATGCATTTGGCTAGTCCTGCGTTTCTGCAGTGTTCATTGCTAGTTTAAGCTCTATTTTGCCGCTTCCTTCAGCTTCACTCCATGAGAGTACTATTGTTATGTTATATTTTCCCTTAGGAAGTTTCATAGGTTCATCATATCCTGGTATAACCATCATAACTCTATAGCACTCTTTATCCACACTTAAAAGACATGGCATGGAGATTTTATAGGAACGTGAGGCATTCGATATTATAGCCTCTCCGCTCAATATTAAAGATAAGTTCCCATGTACATTGCTCGATAGAGCCTTAAATATTATATTTGTATCCTGATCTAGCTCTATAGCCGTGATATTCTCAAATACAACTGTACCATTTGGTTTAGTAATGTCTAGATTTAAGGTAATCTCAGTTTTAGGTACTGATACATCACCTATTATATCAAATATTATTCCTTCTTTCAACATATAGTACCCCGTAATAATAGAGCCTATAATTAATATAGCTATGACCGATACTAGTATTAAGTTTTTACCCAGGTACACTATACAATACCTCCAGGTCTTAACTGCTACATTAGCACTCTATAAATAATCACATTTGAACAAACGTGTTAAAAAACCATGACACCCGCAGAAGACTATAATGGAACAATCATGCTCAATATATAGCTTAAAATTCTAGCTTTTCTAGACATTCTAAGTTCTCCTTATTTATGTATACATATTGCCACGGGCTAATCTGGATAATGGTAATCGTTTTTAATTGGTACACTTCATATTATAGTTTAGTGCACCAATAGGTGACTATCCAGCTATGGTAAGAATAGTATATGTAGGCTACGGCTTAAGAAAGTCAATGTATGATGCGATACATTATATAAGAGAGAACTACGTTCCTAGTCTTGACTTTAGATTCTATAATGTCGCAAGTATTGATAGAGGATTAATTGATCCTGAAAAATATATCGATGATCTGAAGACCAGTGACATTATATTACTTGATATAAGAGGCGGAGATAATATTTTCAAGTATACTGTTCAGGGTGTTATTGGCTCTAAAGCAAGAGCCATTATTGTACTTGTCGGCGGCTCTAGCGATTTAATGAAGCTTACACGACTCGGAAAATTCACTATAGGGTCATTTGAAGATAGTAGGTTTAAGAGATTCTTCAAATCTAAAACTATAGATTATGGCGCTATTGTCCGGATAAGGAATATGTTTGAGAAGATTGGTAAGTATCTTCCTATAGGTATCCTAAGAGATGCTCGTAACTATGTATTGATCCTCAAATATTATGAGAATATAACGTTTAAGAATATGGTAAATATGTTTATGTTATTGTTAAAGGAATATATTGATCCAGATATTGATTATAGAGTTGAAGAACCAGATACCATGCCTTCTATGGGTATATTGGATTTCCATACACAGACTATTTACAATTCGATAAGAGATTATCTAGATAACTATATGTATAATAGTAGAGAACTTATTGGAATATTGTTTTACGGAGGCCATCACTATGACCAGTCGGTTATTGCAGCAAAGGCATTAGCGGAGTACTTAGAGAATAAGGGATATGGTGTTGTACCAGTATTTTCAGGTGATCTAAGGTATTATAAGGCTATAAATGAATTCTTTATACTAGATAATAAGCCTATCATTAATGTTTTAATTGATCTACTTTGGTTTAGGTTTGCAGGCGGACCCTTAGGAGGTGATCATAGGCGTACATTTACAGTATTGAAAATGCTTAACATACCTATTATCCACGGTATACAAATGAGCACTTATACTATTGATGAATGGCTAGATAAAAATAGTATACCTCCAATTGAGACCATTACAACAGTTATACTGCCTGAACTAGATGGTAGAATCGAGCCTATAGTTACACATGGTAGGAAGATAATGGAGTTAAGTGATTACCTAGTAGATGAATATGTTGTACTTGAAGATAGGATTAAGAAGATAGCTGAAAGAGCTATAAAATGGTCAGGTCTAAAGACAAAGCCTAATTCTGATAAGAAGATAGCAATAATTTTATATGCATATCCTCCTGGCGAAGAGAATCTAGGTAAGTGCGCCTATCTAGATGTCTTTGCTAGTCTTGAAAGACTTTTAGAGAGAATGAAGGAGAAGGGATACAATATACCATATATACTGAGCCAAGATGATCTAAAGTATACATTACTTAAAATGTATATGATCGCATATGGTAAGGCTAAAGAAATAAGTCATCATAATGCTATTAGAATAGATCTTGATAAGTACATAGAGATCTTTAACGAATTACCCATAGAGGCACGAAGAGAGATCATTAGGGAATGGGGTGATCCAGAGAGTATTGGAGAACATATAGTTATCCCTGGTATAGAGATAGGAAATATCTTCATAGGTATTCAGCCAGCAAGAGGATACCATGAGGATCCCAGTAAGATCTATCACAGCCGTAATCTACCGCCTACACACCATTATATCGCATTCTATAAGTGGATAGAGAAAATCTTTGGAGCTGATGCAGTAATTCATATGGGTACTCATGGAACTCTTGAATTTATGCCTGGCAAAGAAGTTGGATTAACAAGTAATTGTTATCCAGACATATTAATTGGCAATATGCCTAACATATATGTGTATCATGTAACAAATCCCTCTGAAGCAAGTATTGCTAAGAGGAGATCATATGCTTTAATAATAGATCATGCAAGTCCTCCTCTCATGCATGGTAAGGTACCTGATGAAATAAGTTATTTAGAGAATCTCCTAGCACAGTATTATGATACGTTACAATTTGATAAGGATAAGGCAAGTGAAATTGAAAAGAAAATTATTGAGAAAGCTATGGAGTATGGGCTTGGTAGATCAATTGATGAAATACATGATAGAATACAGGAGTATAAGGCTGCATTGATGCCTAAAGGCCTACATATTCTTGGAGATAAAATGTGTGGAGAAGACATAGTTAATTATCTACTCTATGTCTCAAGATACGATAGGGGAACGATTAAGAGCTTATATAGGCTAGTAGCTGAAGCAGAAGGAATTGATTATGATGACGTACTATCTAATAGGCAGCCTAATAAGTCTAAACTATATGAGTTTATAGAGTACAAGGCTAGGAAGATCATTGAAAAACATGTTTTCCAAGGCCAGGATGTATGGAAGATCATAAATGACTTAGATCTTAAGAAAATAGATAGAAGAGAATTAGAGAAGACACTTAAGTATCTTAAGAAGATAAGGGAGAATATAGAATCATCTGATGAAATAGGTTCTATTCTATCAGCACTTGAGGGAGAATACGTTCTGCCAGGTCCAGGAGGAGATCCTGTTAGGACGCCAGAGATCTATCCTACTGGTAGGAATATGTATCAATTAGATCCAACCAATATACCTACAGAAATTGCTTGGAGGAGAGGTGAGGAGATTGCTGAGAAAGTTGTTAGAGAATACTATGAAAAATATGGTGTCTATCCACGTGTTGTTAGTGTAGTGCTATGGGCTTTTGAGACGATGAAAACTGGTGGAGAAACTATTGCAATGATATTCAGGCTTTTAGGAGTAAAGCCTATATGGAGATCACCGTATATCAGGGATATTGAGGTAATTCCATTAAAGGATCTTGGTAGGCCTAGGATAGATGTATCCATAAATATATGCGGAATATTTAGAGATACATTCTATAACCTAGTAGAGCTTATAGACAAGGCAGTTAAGACTGTTTCAAAGCTAGATGAGCCCTTGGAATATAATTATGTAAAGGCTAATACACAGTACTTATTTGAGAAAAACCCGGGAATAGATCCCACAATAAGGATCTTTGGTCCTCCACCAGATAGATATGCTACTAGCTTAACAACAATGATTGAGTCGAGTTCATGGAGAGATGAGAGTGAATTAGTTAGAGCATATATTGAGAGTATGAGATATGCCTATGGAGAAAATATTCATGGTATTAATGCCAAAGACTCTTTCATGGAATTATCAAGGCTTAGTGATATTGTTTTACAGATTAGAGATAGTATAGACTATGAGATAACCGATCTAGATCACTATTACGAGTTTTTGGGAGGACTAAGTAGGACGATCAAGGAATTGAAGAGTAGGAAGCCAGAGATATTTGTAGCTGATACAACGAGAGAGAGGATCAAGGTAGAGACTATTGAAGAATCTATTCGTAGAGGTGTAATTACAAGGTTATTAAATCCTGTATGGATTAATGAAATGCTGAAACATGATCACCATGGTGGCGAAAAAATAGCTAGTAGAGTAGAATACCTATTAGGATTTGCAGCAACAACTCATGCTGTAGATAACTGGATATGGGATAAAGTAGCTGAGAAACTTGTATTTAACGAAGAGATCATGAATAAAATCCTAAATAACAATCCATGGGCATTTAAGAAGATGATACATAGACTCATTGAGGCCTATGAAAGAG
>CAZVWZ010000108.1:0-4531 GCA_964631195.1 uncultured Desulfurococcaceae archaeon | reverse complement strand
TAAGATTAATGCCAGGTGTATCAAAAGACTTATTGTTTCATGCAGCTGTACATGCCGACCGTATTGGATTGAATATCGAGGCTCCAAGAGATACGTTTAAAGAGATAGCTCCTAGTAAAGGAGACTGGCTACAAGATATCGTTAAGAGGCTTGAATGGCTAGTAGCTCTTAAAAAGAGGTTTCGGAAATCGCTTATGAGAAAGCCAGGCTATATCTCGCAGGGCATTGATACACAGTTTGTCCTTGGAGCATCTGATGAATCAGATCTTGAAGTACTAGAAACAGCATGGATGCTGCTAAGGATAGGTATTGACAAGATCTATATAAGTGGTTTTAAACCGTATAAACAAACTCCTCTAGAGAAGAGAACACCAGCTCCTAAATGGAGAGCACTTAGAGTAACACAGGCGATCGAGCTTATGAGAGTATATGGCTACACATTTAATGAAATAAGGGATTTATTAAATGAATGTGGAATGCTCCCTAATAAAGATCCAAAGATCCTATATGCAGAGAAAAACATACACTTATACCCTATAGACCTAAATCATGATCCATATAACCTAATTGTTAAAGTACCTGGCATAGGGCCAAAAACAGCGAAGAAAATCATTAAACTAAGAAATATGAGGAACAAAATAACAGATCAAGATATAATAAAGATGCTGGGATATAGGAGATACATTAAAGTAAAGAAATATATAACATATAAATCATCATAGTCTAGTTGAAATAATTTATAAATAGTATCTAAATTTTAATAAGAACAATTGTTATCATAGCTCTCTATAAATACCGGCAGTATATCTTATGTTAGGAACTAGAGAGTTTATGCACTTCTAAAGCTATAGTAAAGGTATCACCAGTACTAATACTATTTAATGTAATATCAATACCTACCTCTACATATCTAGTTCCCTCACTTGCACCGGAACGTATTCTAAACATAATTAAGTATTTGTTAACACTAATGTTCCTAATTTCTACATATATATCGTCAACACTAATATTGTGTGATGGACCGTATTTGCCGAAGAAAACTACGTCTATATTTAAACGTTTAATATCATTAACAAGGCAACTTATAAAACTAGTATTAGGTTTTATCGAGAAAAATAATCTAACCTCATCGCCTGGATAAGCTAATACATTCCATAAACGCTCATTGGCCTTCCAAACATAGTGGCTAGAATTTATAAGCTCAATAAATACTGGACTACCTGAACATATATAGCTACTCGGTATATCGCCATAAAAGGAGCTAGTATTTTCAGGCTCTGTATAGTTCGTCGATACAGTATTAATTTGTCTTAAATAAATAAGGTACATAGAAGTAATGATGATTATTCCAATAATTAGAAAAACCGTTAAACGCCTACTCAATGTAATCTAGTCACCCAAAGAACTCCTTATATATTCTATGAAATCTTTAACATCTTCTCCATAAACAGATAATTTCTCAAGAGCAATATTTCTTAAAATTTGATAATCATATGGTCTCCAATAAACATTATCACCGCTAAAGAATTTCTCTGGCTCGTGTTTAATTGGATAATATATATAGTTTAAAGAATAGACTTTGTCGTTCCTTATAAGGTATGCATAGGGGCCCCATACATCATCATAGAGTATTTTAAGCCCTCTAGGTGTTAACTTTATGAACAATATATAGGTATTTCCTATGCTAAGTAATGGGAAAGGCGATGCTATATCTTCTATAGTTAGGTTTTCACGATGTATATCTAGTGCCTCCTTAGTTAACCATGCAGGATAGGATATGATGATGCGGTTTCCTATGATTAAATCACTGGCTAAATCTCTCTTCTTATTAATTTCCTCTATCACAGTATTATGGTCGATACACTCCTCTATACCATTAGGATATAATATACATTCCTTGTGTTCCTTAGCATTCTCGACACATTTAGGAACAGTATTTCCAAAGTCTCTAATGACCTTTTCAATCTTCACAAGATAGAATATCTTGACATGTTTAAATCTTCTATAAACCTTAATACCTTCTATATTCAAAACAGTTCCAATAATGATGGCCATATCATCTTTCACAATACATTTAAATGGATTACTATCAAGATATTTACATTTCACCAAAGGCCAATAAAGATCATAGTGAACATAAGCATTTTTGACGCCTAGGGCGTATGTATCGTACTTTGACAATGGTGTTACAAGAGATTCTAAGCCTTTCCAGCCCATATAATTTAGATCAGTAATCTTCACCTTATTCTCCAATATATTGTTATTTGGAGAATAAAGTTGATACGCATATAATGATATGGATGAAGCAATTAACAACATTATAAATATAGTAATAATTTTTTGATACATAGTTACTGCCCTTATTTTACTTTCTTTTATTCTTTTTAAACATTTTTCTGTTCAAATCTATTGAGAATTAGAGAAAACTTGAAAAAGAGTATATGGATCTAACTAATTTTAATAAAACATTATATTTATTTTATGATAGATATTTCTTTAATATATAGTATAATATTTATATACTTATATAATTATGTATTAATCAATGAATAATATTATTTTGGGAGATAATATTTCTTTATATAGATTTATATAGTTAGCTAATGTTTATAGTTTTGCCTGAACCATTAACAATATATTTGTCCATAAAGATTTGTTTAATGGCTTCTTTGGCTCTTGATCCTGTACAATGCATTGGAGATACATATTCGACTCCAAGTTGTTTCAATCTCTTAGCTATATATAATCCTTCATTCCAAGAGGATATATGGAGTCCTCCAATAACTAGTTTAACTCGATCAATTCCTGTTAAGTCCTGGGCCCATTCAACAATATTATTGATTCCCGGATGACTACATCCCACAACAATTATTAGATCGCTTGATCTATTAATGATAAGTGCTTGTTCACGAATATGTATTCCCATGGTACCTGTTGTGAATATATTATCGTATATACTGCAGGGTTCATTACACACGATCATATTCCTGATCACTCTATATCTCTTCATATATGGTTCAATAGGTACATAAACAGGTACTGCTTTCCCAATGAACTTCAATACCTCTCCTAATGGACCAGCGTGGTCTCCATGCCAATGGCTTATCACTATAGCATTTATAATCGAAGGATCTATGTCCAGCAATTCCGCGTTATACTTCCATATTCTAAAACTGCTATCTACGTCAAATAATAATGTAAAAGTAGATCTTTCATGGACTTCAATATATAGTGACAAACCCCATGTCGATTGAAACCTATTGTCATAAACCTCATTGTCGACTATAGTTTTGATTAAAACCTTCAATTTAATCATCAAGACTATATTCTTATTTTAAGTAGATTATATCTCTGACTTTTCTATATGGAATCTCCACGACGCCTGACTTACGAAAGTTATTCTTCATGATCTTAGTAGCAACCTCTTTACCGACAAGCTCTATGAAATCACTAGTTAAACCATTCTTGAAACAGTATATCTTCATTGGAGGATTAATGCTAAATCCCTTTCCCAGTATAGCTATTGTGTGATCCCTGATTCTATAGTAATGTGGACTAAATCTTAATACCGGGTGTTTCTTAATAACTTTAGACCAACTGGATGCTCTAACATCAATTATTTTCTCTACAATTAATCCAGAGACAATATATATTCCAGCCTTACCTTTTCTCTTTAACTTGGCCAAGTTCTTTTGAATATCTCTAAGACCAGGTTTCTTTTCCCATAAATCGTTAGGGTATTCTGCTAATCCAGCCATGAATAATATAATGTCTCCTTCACTAAGTTTTTTATGGGGAGATTTAGGGATCCTTCCTCTTGGAGAATAATGACCTGTATAAAATCCTAGATCTGGTCTAGGATCGTTATGAATTGCTACTTGACTATTCTTAAAACATTCTTTTACATAGTATCTAGATAATAATCCATATCCACATGGGTCAATCAAGTGATCGGGCCTTAGAAATGCAGGTATGTGTTTTAGCCTCATAGATTCAGGCATAGGTAGTGTAGTTGCACAGCCATTTTCATGTAATGGACTATAATAGCCGCCATTAGCCGTATCCATATAGACTCTTAGCATTAATAGCTTTGTCATATGGGCACCATTTTTAATCTAATATTCTGATGGCATATAAAATATATTGCTAAAGAGTAAAGAACTAAATTTAGATTTTAGATAAAAATAGATTATGCTAGGATCTCTTAAAGCGTTTTACCAATGGTAATAACATTCCAAGTGCTAATATTGCTCCAACTATTGGAAGCCATAGATTATCAGTTATTGAGACAATGTAATGAATTATTTCACCACCTACAACAGGCCATATGCCTCTGAAATAGTAAACACTATCCAATGTATCGCCACATGTAGCAACATATCTGCCATTGCCAGCTACCTTTACAATCTTTGAAACAGTATAATCAGTCCCATGGTAAACACCCCGTAGCTCTAGTTTTTCATTAAGAATGTATACAGATCTCCCAGTACCAAATGCTATTGTCTCACCATTATTTGATATTGATACATCA
>CAZVWZ010000107.1:0-4536 GCA_964631195.1 uncultured Desulfurococcaceae archaeon | reverse complement strand
ATGTATGTTGCTATACATGGTATTCAGCCTAGATTTAGAGATATCTATAACGATCTACATGGATTAGCTATAGCTGGAGTATCTGGGGGTATTGTTGCAGTATTAACCACTATTATTGGTTTAGAGGGGTATCTAGCCATAGGTATAACACTATTCTCTATGACAATAAGCTATGGACTATGGTTTAGGACATGGTATAATAGGGTTTTGGCTGAAGAAAAGAATCTTGTTAGATTCATTAGAGACTTGATTGAGTTCAGGAAAATAGGGTATAGTATTGATCATTCTATTAGAGAACTTCTCCGTAGAAATCTATATGATCCCTTGTTCAATAGAGTTCTCCAAGACTATCTTAATGGAAAATATTCTGCTAGATCATGGCTTGTCAGAGCTACTTTTAGGATTTTAAGTGTTGCAGAAGAGTCCGGTAGTGATTTACCATCGCATCTAGAGATCATTAATAAGCATATAAATAATTTTGTATTCAATAGATTTAAGGTAAAAAGTACTTTAAGGCCTAAGGAATTCATGCTTTACCTAATGCCCTTCATTATAGCTTTCTGTCTACACATGATCTATATACTATTATCTAAGTATTCAGTCACTGTATCTGTACCAGGATTTATCTTACCAGGTATGACTGGTTCTTCATCTAAACTTTTAACCGAGGCTAGAAATACTGTTCTCTATTCATCAGTTGCAATGAGCCTACTTGTTTCAAAAGCATCTGATTATACTATTAGAAATACTATTAGAGCATCAATTGCTGTAGCATTGGCTCTAGTCTCTATATATTTAACTGAAATGATTGCTTTATTATTTTTCTAGCTATTGACAAAGATTATTTATTTAATTATAAAAACTATATGGAATGTCATAATTGCTATGCAATTTGGGACATCCTGATTGTTATACTTCTTAGACATAATAGAAAAAACTTAAATAGATGTGAGTTGTAGACTGAAACTATTTTTATACTACTCCATATATATGCTGAGACTCTAACACATTTCCCTATGAACTCTTTAAAAACTTTACATCCGGCATCCTGTTTCCCTATTCGGGCTTATTAGTGAGGGATAGGTATTGCGTGGAGTAAGTAAGATTGTATCTACAATAGCTCTACTAGCAATGGTTGTAGCAGGAATAAGTGCTGTCTGGTATGTATTTAGTGGTAATTTATCAGCATATAGCTCAGCTGCATTAGTAGCAAATGTTAAGGGAAGTTTTGATGGAACAAATACCACTTTAGAAATAGTAATAAGAAATACTGGAGGTAGTTCTGCAAATATTACAAAGGTAGAGGTTGACGATGTAAATATAACAAATGATTTATTCAGTCCAGATGAGTACTACATTATCCTTCCAGGCTCAAGTATTCAAAGAGTTATACAGAAAACGGGCATAGGACCTGGAAGCCACATATTAAAGATCACGTACAAGGAACATGGAATTGAAAAGGAGACGTATGTGGAATTCGTAATATAATGATATGGTGAGAATATGAAGGGGTTGTCTCAAATTATATCAGTTTTTTTCCTTATAATATTAACTATTGGAGCTTCTTCTATTGTTTATAATTTGGTTGTTAAGC
The DNA here is from genome assembly GCA_964631195.1 of uncultured Desulfurococcaceae archaeon. Classification (GTDB taxonomy): domain Archaea; phylum Thermoproteota; class Thermoprotei_A; order Sulfolobales; family Desulfurococcaceae; genus CAZHDB01. Next base: position 2,942 of record CAZVWZ010000107.1, on the reverse strand, counting down.
CTAGAATCCAGATGTTTTCGGATCAACGTCAACTCATAATAAGATATGTTACATCCTATAATTCTACACATGTTATTTGTTATGTTGTGAAGGGAGAAATAAAGGGCCTTGTATATAGGAATTCTACATGGGTCAATGGATGGGCTTTTGAAGGAGATCTAGTAGTTGTTCCTATGGCTTTGGTTGAGGTGGAAAATGGATGAAAGCTTTATCAAATATTTTAGGAACAGCTATAGGTATCATGTTTATTACTGCAGTTCTTGTAGCTTTTGTAAGTTATTTTAATTCTGCAAGTAATACAGCTTTTCGTATGCTACATGCAGAGAAAGAAAACATCTATGTAAAGATGTACTCTAATACAACGGGAACATATGTATTAATTATGAATCCGGGTCCTGTAAGCCCTGTTACTATTAGATACATTATATTGAAGGATATTAATAGCGGTAATATATTATCAGTTTATAGATTATGGAGGAGCATTGAAGTAGGTGAATCATTCGCTATAAAAATATCTAATTCTACTATGAATAACGATGATCTAGTAGCAATTGCTGTATCAAGTAATGGAGCTGTATTTTATGAAGAAAAGGAAACTACTTCTAATTATCAAGAATATAATAATTTAACTAATAACGATAATAATGAATTCCTTGTAAACCCTATCGTAGGCTGGGCATTCAATAAATCTTTTGCAATACAAGATAGTGCTGGAAATGTTTATTACTTTATACCATATCTTATTGGAGATCGTGGCTGGAACAATAATATTGCAGATATAGCTTATGAAAAGTATCGGACAAGTATTACTATGAGATTCTATGATACTGTTAATGACAAGCTTATTAAATATATTAAAATATATGCTTTCAAAGATCCTTTTGACTCATCATTGGTTCACTGCCAGTTCTATTTTGTATATAGTGATGGTAGTGAGAAGCAGATAGCAAAGCTTAAAGCAAGGTATGGAGAGCGTATATCTACATCGATTACTCCATCGCTTTTTGGAAAAGGTATTATTACAAATAGTTATACATACTTTAATATAACTGACAAATTAGTAACAACTCGGAATGCCTCGGAAATTGATTTAACATTTGAACCACTTGACTATGATCCTACTAGGGCTTATGTGAGTATACGTATGGATTACTCGTATCAGCAGGGCTATTGGTACTTTCATGTTTTAGCGAAAAACAATAGCTTATATATGTTCATTAGAAAGATAGGTGAGAACATATTTCTTGAAGCCAATGAATCTACTAATTGGCTATATATGGGTAAAGTTTTTCAATTACCGATTTTCAGATGGTGGTCATACTATGTAAACATAAATCCTCCCCCAGGGCCAACACCTCCAGAGTACACGTATGTTGATTTCTATGTTACCAAGAATTTGTATACAGGACTATTCTGGGTCATTAACCCTAGTCAATCATATAATGTATCTATTAATGTACCTTACTTCAGCTATGATCTCTATGTAATAGATGTTAATGGAAAAGCTCTATCCTCATATATAAGACCTTCTGATGAGATAATTCATATTGGTTATAATAACTATTTGCTCCCCGAACATAATGAATACATTGTAAATTGTACTGTACCAGAAATGTATAGTGTCTTAATAAAACAGCCAGATTCTTCATTACCTAGTTATTTGATCATTATAAATTGGATTGATCCTAGGCTATTCCTAGATGTTGTAGGTGGAGGAGAAGATCTACTGGTAAAATACGGCTTAGTAGATGATGGAGCAAATGTATCATTCAAGTATTGGAGCTTGGTTTTCAAGGATGGGTCTTTCCTTGGCAACCTGAGTAGTGGAAGCACTATAACTCTTACTAATGGTGTATATGCTGTAATACCTATAGAGGGCCCATATAGGGGGAATATTATTTATCTATGGGTCGATAGTTGGAAACTAATACATAGTTAGATTTTATCTTAAAATCTGGAGAATAAAGACTTTATTTGATAATTACATAGAAACCGTTAAATTGATCAGGTTATATGGTGAAGCATTTACTCCTATAGTAATTATTAGGACGACTGTATAGATCTGATATGAATATTTCCTATAGCTTAGAAGTTTTTCTTGTGCTTTAGAGAAAATTTCTTATTTTGAGAAACTATTTCCTAAGCATTTATGTAATTAGATCTCATTACTCTATTAGTAGAATCTGTGGGAATACATAGATCCGGTATTACCTATGGTAATATTAATTCGATATATACATGTATAGAAGTAATTTACAGTGTGCATTATATAGTATTACCGCAGAGACTAACTAATACAGAACTAACTAATACAGAATCCATGGTTTCTGGAGCGTGTTTTATGATGGCAGACCTAGCATCACCCAAGACTATAAAGCAAGATATTGGAGAGAAATATGATCCTATAACTGAATATGGAGAACTAAATAGCCTGTATATACTCGAGAATGCAAATAGATATCCAGGACCAACTGGTTTCTTCTCATACATGCTAGAGCAACACCTAAGCCGCTACATCGATCTATTGCCTAAGAGAGTTTTAGAAGCTCATTTAGACGGATTAATATATGTACACAAACTTCCTTATTCATTATATATCCCGTACTGCATAGGGCACTCTGTATCTAGAGTTTTAGAGAAGGGATTGAAGACTCCAACCATTATCTCAAGGCCTGCTAGGCATTTCGATACCTATGTTGATCATGTAGCTAATTACTTGATAACATTACAGCATTTCTTCTCAGGGGCGCAGGCATTTAGTAGTGTTGAATGGTATGCAGGACCATTCATTAGAAAAGATGGACTAGATTACAGGAGGATTAAACAGAATATACAGAGACTAGTATTCAATCTAAACTATCCAAGTCGTGTAGGGATGCAGAGTCCCTTTACAAATTTCACTGTTACATTGGATGCGCCGAGGAAAATGCTTAGTGGAGACT
>CAZVWZ010000106.1:0-4542 GCA_964631195.1 uncultured Desulfurococcaceae archaeon | reverse complement strand
TTTGGAGTACAATTACATCCATGTGAAAGCGCAGACATAAGTTTGGATATAACAGTGCTTCAAGAAGCTCCGCAGGGAAGTACATTAACATTTACACTATACTTAGAAGTTGTACAGTGGAATGAATACGTTATTCCTCCATAATAATATAATTTCAATCTTTTTTAAATCTTATAATATAGTCCAAGAAGGTGTATAAAGCATATGAAGGTTAGCTATATTCTTTTATCATTCATTTCTTTATTCATGGTATATTATATAAAGAACAGTGGGTTATTATATGGATTTGCATACTATATTATACCTATATTCGTTTCTCTTTCTACACTTATATTCTTTAATAAATATTTAAGGAAGAAATCTTATCATTTTCTAAGTGAAAAATACGAAATAATATCACTTGTATTGGCAGGAATAATTCCAAGCTTTATAATGGGCTTTGTAACAGGATTTGGTCTTAATATATTAACAATTACAGTTACGCAATTCATAACAAATGCTTTGTATTTCTTAAGTTTCTATGCTTTAATAGAGCTATTAAGGTATAATATTACTAATTATGTAAGAAACAGTAATTTATACCATATCATTCTGATAGCTTTATTAATGACATTTTTTGAAATCCCCCTTTCAAAGTTTATAGAATTTCATCCACCATTTATCCTTGAATTTATATCTCTATTATCGGTTAGTATAGTATATACAATAATTGCGAGTAGATACAGTTTTCTTCATTTATTGATTATTAGATTATCAACAGTATTCATGCTTAAACTATTTCCTATTCTTCCTGATATGCAATGGTATATAAGTATACAAATTACATTATTGTCTTCCATAATTCAGTTAACAGTATTATATTTAATTTTTAATTTTCCAGGAATGTCCAGAACATTCACTAGGATTAGCATCTTTAATAAAACGTTAAGGACGAAAAGATCAAAAACACTAAAAAAATTGGGTAAAATATTGATGATTGTAATGATTTTACTTATCTCATTTTCATTGCTTTTAGGATATAGATTTCTTGTAATATCCAGTGGTAGTATGGTGCCCACAATTAAAATAGGTGATCTTGTTGTTGTTCGTGAAAGTGATAATATTCAGGAAGGAGATATTGTCGCATTTGTATTGAAAGACAATATAGTAATACATAGAGTTATAAAGATAGATAATGATGTATCGGGCAATGTGTACTATACAAAAGGAGATGCTTTAAGTAGAATAGATCCATGGAGATTAAGTAAAAAGAATATTCTTGGCAAGGCTGTCTTTATAGTACCTTATGCAGGTTTTCCCTTAGTATATATGATGAGATTTTTTGGAGATTATATAACCTCAGTCATAGCTACGATAACTTTTATACTGGCTCTAAATATAGTATACATAGCTAAAGAATTGGTGCAATATATTTGATCAATAGACCAAGTTTGAAAAATAAATCTTTTATTTTAAAGACAATATTTCTCATTGCCTTAACTATGTTTATAGTGTCCTCTCTAGCCATGTCATATGCATATTCATTGAAGCCGACAACAACATATAAAGATGTAATTAAATACGGAGAGTTGTCTTTAACTCCTAAAATAAGAATTTATGTTAAACCAGCTCTTATATATGATTATAAGCCCTATATTGAGGAAAATGAAGTAGTATTAAATCTCGTTAAAAACATTGAATTAAATGTATCATTCAAATCTACAATATATAATAACACAGAGTTAGGCAATCTAAAATACCAAAAAATTAGGTATAGAGTGTATGGAGTAATTAATGTAGGCGAATGGTCAAAAAGTATAGATATTACTAATATAACTACGATCAATGGCGCGTCTTTTAATAAGAAAATAATTATAAATTTATCTCATATAAGATCGATTGTTGATAGAATAAGTATCGAAACAGGTACGAAATTCTATACATATAAATACATCGTCTTTGTAGAGGTATCAAGTTTTGCAAATTATAACACTGGTAAAAGTAAAGAGTACAGTATTAAACCAAAGATAATATTTACATTCTCTACTGAACGTAACAAGTTATCTATAACATACTCTGATCTTACCGGCGAATATAAGGACGAGAAAGTACATAGCAGACAAAACATTGTCTATGGAATCTATACTGTCTATGATTTTAGAAAAATAACATTAATATCCTCAATAGTACTAGGATCTATTACCTTATCCATGTTAGTTATGATCGTACGTGGGCGATCTATGAATGGAGAGAATGAACTAGACTATTATATGAAGAGATATAAGCCTTTAATAATAAATGTTCATAAACTCAATGAGTATCAAAGAGAAAAGATCGTTGTAAATAACATGGAAGAACTATTTAAATTAGCTAGAACATATAATGTTCCTATAATAGTTGATGAAAAACAGTGTCTCTATACTATATTAAATGGTATGGTCTATGAATACTGTAAACAAGCTAAAAATGAAAAGTAAAGATTAACTATAAGCCTCCTAAATTAGTTATCTCCCTAGTTGCTTCCTCAAGATCTTTATGTGTATCTATACTTCTCCAAAATATGTTGGTATATTTTACTGCAGCTAGTATTCCTTCCGAAGCCATTCTTGGAAAAGCTGTTTTCTCGATATCACCCTTTTCAGGTAAGTAATCAAATACATTTGGTGTCATAGCATAAACTCCAGCATTAATCCAGTAATCACTAAGTCTAGGTTTTTCTCTAAAGCCTTTTACAATATTGCCACGTATCTCTAAAATGCCGTAAGGACTCGGTAGAGGAATCGCTGCAATAGCTGCTATGAACTTCCTAGTGTTTTCTAGAGTTTCAATTAATTTCTCGGGATTGAGATTAGTCAATATATCTCCATTTAATACTAAGAATATATTACTCTTAGATAAAATGTGCTCAGCATTCTTCAAGGCTCCACCTGTACCCAATGGCTCATCTTCGACAACATAGGTAACTCTTACTCCAAGACGGCTCCCACTACCTATGTATTCTATGATCTTTTCTTTTCTATATCCAACAAGTAATACAAATTCATTAATACCGTGCTTCTTTAACCATTCAATTTGCCATTCTAGAATAGGTCTACCAGCTACTTGAATCAAAGGTTTTGGAAGTTCCTCAGTATATGGACGAAGTCTTTTGCCAAATCCGCCAACAAGGATAGCTGCCATCATTTTCCTTTCACCTCCAGAACTCCTCTGAAATACTATAATAGATTTTATACATTAATAAAGGATAGCCATAGAAACAATATAATCTCTAAGTAAAAACTATTTTGTATAAATATGAAAATGGCCTAAAACTAATTTTAATGAGGAGATGATAACCGACTGTTTAATGTCCTTATCTAGTTCAAAATATAAGAGCCCCTATATGAATAGTTTTCTAGAGGTGAGGCCGTTGATTAATGAAGCAAAAATTGTTGAACGTGGTTTACCGGGCAAGTTTGATTACTTAGAACACACGGCTGATGTGTATATACTTGCCTATGGCGCAAATATCATTGAGTTATTAGAGAATGCGGGCATAGCGTTGTTTGAGACCATGACCGATACGAGTAAAATCAATGGGAGAATTTATAGAAATATAGAGGCCCATGGAGTAGATCTTGAGAATTTGCTTTATCGATGGCTTGAAGAACTACTAACAATATATTATTCTGAAAATATAATGTGTGGCGAAATTCGGGTTAACAAGTTTATAGTTTCTCGGGAAAATAATGAAATAGACTATACAGCTATAGGTTTATGTAAAGGCGAAGAATTTGATACTGAAAAACATGAATCTAAGGTTGAGGTAAAAGCAGTAACATACCATTTAATGAAAATATTACGTGAAGAAAATGGATGGAAAGCGTACTTTGTGTTAGACATTTAGATAAATTTCTTCATTAGCTTGGCTAAGCAATTTCTACAAAAGAACTTAGATTTTTCATCAACTTCATAAACACTATTGCTAAATCTCATAACACAATTTGTATTACTGCAATGACCTAAACCTAGTAAATGACCTAATTCATGGACAATCTCTTTGGATACGCGTTCAATATATAGGTTAAAATTATATCTATCTCCATAGAAGCGTGGATCAAGTCTCTTAGTATATACTATAGCAGTCCTTAATCCAGGAGATGCTTCACCAAATACAAAGTTTAAACCATATTCAAAACCGTCTAAATAGCCTATACCAATAATATAGTCCTCAAAACCTCGGGATACTTGATTATAAAGCCACCTAAGTAAACAATGACTAAGATACTGCATTCTGTTCCAGACAAAACAGTCCATAGAAGGCTTTAATACATCAGGCCATATAAGAACATCTATAGAGATACCTGCTTTAGAAAAACTTTCTCTCAAATTAGAAGCCCATATATTTAAGTAGTCGATTATGTAGGGTCTTGTCAGTGGAATAACTAATATTCTAGTCAATATATGGCACCCAATTGGAAAATAATGTATTCTGTAAAATAAACACAATGGTTGGAGACATAAAGGGTATGCCGCCGCGGGGATTTGAACCCCGGACAACCCGGTCTTCAGCTTCGCCGGATC
>CAZVWZ010000105.1:0-4560 GCA_964631195.1 uncultured Desulfurococcaceae archaeon | reverse complement strand
GTTGCTACTGAAAACATACATTTAACACTTAGATTCATTGGAGAAATACCGTTATCTAAGGTTAATGAAATCTGTAGAACTTTACAGAACAACTTAACATTTAGACCGTTTAAGATGAGGATTGAAGGGCTTGGAGTATTCCCTAATATACACAGGCCTAGAGTGATATGGGCAGGTGTTACTGAAGGAGCTAGTGAATTAACCATGATACACAGCAGTATTGAGAAGCTTATAAGACCTCTTGGTATACCACCTAATAGGGAGAAATTTACACCACACATAACTATAGCTAGGGTAAAAAGTTCTAGAAATATATATAGACTTATAAAGTATCTTGAACAGTATATCAATGAATTCTTCGGAGAAATACTTGTTGATAAAGTTAAGATTAAGAGAAGTATATTAACTCCAAAAGGCCCGATCTATAGTGACCTATGTATTGTAAAGGCTGTTGAGTGATGATATCTAATGAAGAAAGATTTAAGGAGATTGAGCTAGAGGTACTTAAGAGGATAAAGCCTAGCAAAGAAGAATATGATTTAGTATGGAATGTTTATAGAAGAATAGAGACCATTATTAAAAGAGAATTGGAGAAACACGGCATTACAGCTGAAATATCGTTGCAAGGCAGTATTAAAAAGGACACATGGATATCCGGCGAGAGAGATCTAGACATATTCGTCCTTTTTCCTCCTGAATGGACTAGAGAAGAACTTGAAAATAAAGGCTTCAAGATCCTTGTAGAGGCTGCTAAAAACATTGGAAACTATAGCATTAGATATGCTGAACATCCATATGTACGTATTATCATAGATAATGTTGAAGCAGATCTTGTACCAGCTTTTAAAATAGATAGCTCAGATAAGATAAAATCAGCGGTTGACCGAACACCTTTTCATACACAATATGTAATTGAAAATCTTTCACCTGATAAGAGAGACGATGTTCGACTTCTTAAGAAATTTATGAGGGCCATAGGGGTTTATGGCGCCGAAGTCAAAGTTAAAGGTTTTTCAGGATACCTTGTTGAACTATTAGTCATTACATATGGTGGATTTAGGAATGTATTAAAACAAGCATTAAATTGGAAGCCTCCAGTCTACATAAATACCTTAGGCCTTCAGAAAAGAGAATTTCATAAATTAATAAATGTACTAAAAAGAAAATATCCTAATTCAGTAATATATGTACCTGATCCTGTTGATCCAGAACGTAACGTTGCTGCTGCAGTATCATTAAGATCTCTTGCAACTTTTTCAATAGCTGCCTCATGCTACCTTAGGAATCCATCAATAAACTACTTCTTCCCAACTAAACAAAATATAGAATTTAATGAATTAGTCAATATGGTTAATCAAAGCGGTAGATGCATGATCTTCATGGTTTTCGGCCTACATAAAGATCTTCCTCCCGATGTTATATGGGGAGAAATAGATCGTGTCATGGATCGATTTGTAAAGATCGCTTCAAAATTTGATTTTAGACCTATATATAGTAGTGGATGGAGTGATGAGAAGATAATATGTATTATCGGCTTTGAATTCGAAGACTGCAATCTTAAGGAGTACCGTTTCCATGGAGGCCCACCATTTTATTCAAGCGAACGTGTTCTAGGGTTTATCAAGAAACATTGTGAGGGGTCATATGCAGGGCCTTGGATTAATAGCTCTGGATATTTACGTGCTTTAGTGAGAAGAAGATACATGACTATCTATGATCTAGTTATTGACCGTATTAATGAATATCTTGTTGCACCAGATTTTAGAGGTAATCCACCAATATTGTTATCAATTGAGGGCCTCTATAACATGTATTTAGTGGATGAAGGGTTTAGAGAATGGCTTGTAGATTTCGTTTTAAGGAAGCCTGCCTGGATGAAAGACTGTATAGCCTAGACAATATAACTATATTTCATAAACTTGTCCTCTGCTATCCACCAGTTTATTGTAGTGAAGATATTCTAGGAAAACGCCTAAATAGCTTAAGAGATTTTGGCGTAGAATACCTCGTTGACTATGGAGATTACAAGCTATATGGGTACCATGTACTTGGTAAAGGATATTCAGCCATAGTATCTCTATGCATACATGATGGGGTACCTCGGATACTTAAGGTTAGGAGACTTGATAGCAGGAGAAAGGGTTTAGAAGCTGAGGCAGTTTTTCTAGAATTCCTAGAACCCTTTGAACTCTCTCCAAAGATCTATTCATGGTCAAAAGACTTCATTGTCATGGAATATGTTGATGGCACTCCATTACCTATCTTTATAGAGAATAATCTTGATAAAATAGATCATGTTAGACGTGTTTTAAGGAAACTTCTTGTTAAAGCATTTATCCTTGACAGCCTTGGAATAGATCATGGTGAACTGAATAGACCTGGATCACATGTCATGGTAAAAGGCAGTGAGATAGTATTTTTAGACTTTGAATCAGCTAGTGCATCAAGGAAACCACGTAATTTAACAAGTCTAGCATCATATCTATTCCTACGATCTAGGTTTAAAGAGAAAATCTTATGTGACGAATATGGTGAGGAGGATATTATTTCTAGACTAAGAATGTATAAAGATAAAATATCAGGCTTCAGTTTAAGAAACATACTTAAATTAATAAAATGTTGAAATATCATACCTTAAATAATGACCTATGAAAAACCTATCTTTTATTTACGTTTGTGCTTCAATGGATTGGGATAAACTAGTACTTATAGTAAATGATTCATGTGTATCGACTAGACCCGGTGCCGATGTTTCATTAAATCCAGCATTAATTCTAATATCATTAAGACTAGGCCTTCTCAACTCTCTCTTACAGTTAGGACATATACCACCATATACATTGATTACTTCTGTAGGTGTTGGGAGGCCATAGTAGTCCTGTCCTACATGTTTAAATTCCCAAAGTATAGCTCCACAATGTCTACACAGGTATCTTACCGGCATAACTGAAACACCACCAACAGTAATACCTATTACAGAGAACTAGTTAAAACATAGCATACGTAATACGTTTAAACAAGTGGGAAACTGTTCCCAGTGATCACCATAAGCACTTTAAGTATTACCAATAATACCTAGTATTACCCAAGTAATATCTTCAATAAATGTTTAAAGATATTACAGTAGAAAACTATATATACGACTAGCCTATTAAGAGATAATATTCACGTTTTCTACGTATTACGATCTTGTCTATTTATAGGTAAACCTTAAATTAGTCTACCATTATTCTTACAATTGGTGAGATAATTATGAGTTATACAACTGTATCAGCAAAAATTCCAAGGAAGCTTAAGGAGCTTATAGATAGATATGGTATCAGGCCTGGAGAGGTTATTAGAAGAGCCTTAGAAGAAGAGGTTAAGAAGTATATGTTGGCTGAATTAGAAGGGAGAGCACGAAGACTTAGCAAAAAACTATCAAATATTTCAGATGAGGAAATTGTTATGCTTATACGTAGAGATCGAGAGTCAAGGTGATAAATATTGTATTTATTTGATGCTAGCGCTATTTTAAATTTGATAAAACGTGCTAATCTTAAACCGTTTTCCCAAGGTTTAACCCTAGATCTAGCTATTTACGAATCATTAAATGCTATTTGGAAAGAATATTCTCTCCTTAATCATATAGATTATGAAACAGCTCAAGAATACATCAATTTAGTAAAGAATGTCTTTAAAATATTGCACATAGAATCTATTAATGGAATTGAAGAGAAAGTCTTTGAATTAGCAAATAAGGAAAAACTAACCATATACGATGCTGCTTATCTAGCAAAAAGTATAAAGGCCAATTATATACTTGTCACCGATGATGAAAAGCTTCTTAAGAAAGCTTCAAAATACATTCGAGCACTAAGAAGTAAAGAACTCTAATAAGTAGTTCATTTACAAAGCAGTAAATCTACGCTTTTACCTTGGCATATCTTTATTCCTTAATCTTAGCTAGTAATAATTATTAAAAGAGAAACATGGTTATCAGATTTTCAGTCATGTATAGCTCAAGTCTGTTTATCGCCTAAGTAAAAATAAATATCTTATAAAAGTTTGTTAATGTCTCGATCCTCGTCTAGACACAATATAAATTATTGAGAATATCACGATAATAATAGCCATAATCGTTAATGTAAATGAATTCTCCAATAGATATCTTGTGCTTGTTCTATCAAATGAGGCATTTGCCAGTATATCGTCCCAATCTATTCTTAATCCCTGATCATCAGTATTTGATGTTCCTCTACTAGGAAATGATGCTAAGCTCAACAATATTGTCTCATTATCATTTAGTCCTATCCAAGCTACAATATTTTGGTGACGAAGCTTAAATACAGGAATTAGCCTTTGACCAGGTATAAGAACCAAATACGTATCCTCAACAACAAGTTCATCAGGTGAACTAATATCTATATCTTCCTGTTTAAGTAGATCGACTATATCACTGATACGCTTACTTGTTAATGTAATATTTATTACATTAGAGATCTTATGTGGAATAAATCCTTCAACATATACAGCTTGAAAGCCATCATTAAATTTAGGAATACTACAACGTATTCTTAA
>CAZVWZ010000104.1:0-4615 GCA_964631195.1 uncultured Desulfurococcaceae archaeon | reverse complement strand
AAATAGTGTTCAGAGAATGGAGAAGAGAACTAGAGTTAAGACCTAGGTCAAACATGTAGTATAGACATAGCATAGAATAATTGTCATATAGGTACTTGTTGTCTACTTAGCTAATATCAATACCTAGCTATATTATTGCCGATCGGAATAATAAGTCTTGTGAGTAAGTTAGCTAAAGTTTAAGGTAAAGTTTAAGGAACTTCAATAGCCCTATATAGACCTTTCATATCGGCCATCAAGTAATGGCATCTATGGCTATGTGTATTGATTATCGTCTCTGCAGCACTTTCATATCAACTGATATGAATTCTTGCATATTGTTCTGGTCCCCCAAGCCGGAGATCCCGGGGTTCAAATCCCGGCCGCCGCATAACATTTATTTAACGCCCCAATTATACTTAGAATCTCTTTATTATTGTATTGTATAGTTGAGTTAATGTATATTATGTCTTAATAAAAATCTCTATACATTAACTTGATCAGATAAAATGGTTACATAGTTATGTTTTTATCTTTCTAATAAAATATTAATTATAAAATGCTAGGGATGCCAATAGTTGTTATAAGATGAGGTGTAAACATTATGTTTATATATTTTATTTCTCTCATAGCTTCTATAATTTTAGCAGTAGCTTACTATCTACTTTATCGAGAAGAACTTAACTCAGACTCATTACTTATAGCCATTTTGTCAACTTACATATTAGCATTAGTTATTTTAAGCACGATTTTATACTTTTATGATCTACCTTACTGGATTAGCGAAGGATTAATGTTCTTCATACCATTAATAATTGCTATAAATATACCCTTACTTATAGTATCTATTCTTAAGTCCCTTCAACATAAATGAATTTATAGCTATAGAAATATACTCTTTAAATGGGTTTTGTGATTAAAGTAGCTATGTTTATATAATTGTTTAGCCTTTTATTACCATAATATACGTAGTAATTTTAATTTAAGGATAATTTTGGTTGCTCTCTGAGGGAATGCTATGAAGCGTAATACTTCTAAAGGATTAATTGCATTGATAGGCACTTCGCTGATTTGGGGTTCATCATTTCCAATAATAAAAATTATTGTAATGAATATAAGTGATTATACGTACGTATGGTTAAGGAGTTTAATTGCTATATGTGGTCTAATGCCTTATGTATTGTATTACAGGGCTAAAGTATGTATAGACGAAGTTTCTTGTAAGCCATTTACAGTTGGGGTGAAAGGAGGATTATTAGCTGGTATGTTTTATGCATTAGGTCTATGGCTTCAAGGTCTTGGTACACGGTATACTACAGCTAGTAACTCTGCATTCATAACTGGATTAAGTGTAGTTTTTGTACACCTATACTCCTATTTCATTCTCAGAAGATATAGTTTAAAGCTTATCTTATCACTAGCTCCTGCATTGTCCGGTCTTTACTTACTAACTATGCCTGAAGGTGGACTTAATATTGGTGATATACTTGTTCTCATGGGTTCTCTTATGTGGGCTTCTCAAATTATTATTATAGACAAATTTTCAATGTCCAATCCACTTATATTTACTTTTTTCGAAATGGTTCCAGCAATATCTTTCATTATTCCCGATGTACTGTTTAACTCGTTTAAGACTATAGAAACATTATACATAGTAATGATAGCATATTTGGCTCTTATATGCAGTAATGTGGCCTTCGCGCTACAGGTCTATGGGCAACGATTCATCAATCCTGCTATTGCCGCGCTTATATTTCTATTAGAACCAGTATCGGCCTCTTTCTTTGCGTACTTATTTCTACGAGAAGCAATGAAAGTAATACAATTATGTGGAGCCTCATTAATATTGATTAGTATGTATATAGCTTCGCTAGATAAAACATTGCTAAGGAAATAGAGATTAATTAAATGGTTATGTACCGAAGTCCTTTTATAATAATGTGTTATTATTTAAGCTAAATACCTGGATCACCATATTCTTAAGACACCTAGTAGTAATCCTATTAAAGCAGATATTAGTAGTGATATGAGAGGATGTACCTTAAATACTAGTATAGATATTATCATGAAGACTACTATTAACAGCATAGCAGCGATCTGTGTTATTCCAGGTAGCGATGTATATGTTTGTTTTACTGTAGTATATAAGGCTAAGACTATTAGTCCCAGAACAGCTGCCTTTAGCCCATTTAATAATGCTTGGACGTATTTATTACTTAAATAATTCGTTAGCACATAGACTATAAGTGATATTGTAATGAATGGGGGCAATACAACAGCTGTTGTAGCTATAAAAGCACCTAATGGACCTGCAAGTTTAAAACCTATGTATGTAGCTGCATTAACTGCAACAGGCCCTGGAGTTGAGCCAGCAATAGCAACCATATTTAAATACTCTGATCTTGAGATCCATTTAGCTTCTTCAACAATCTCTCTTTCAATGATAGGCAATATTGCCCAACCACCACCGAAACCCACTATACCTACCTTAAGAAATCTAATAAACAATTCTAATAGCAAAGCCCATTTCATAGTCTCTACCCTAAACCACTTATATGTGGTATGAGTAAAATATTGTAGTAATAAAAGATAAATGTATTTATATGGCATATCGGCAGTACTTGGTTGTTATATTAAACACTATTTTATTAATATACTGATCAGCAATGTATTGTTGCTGCCAATGTATATAGTATAATCCATACAGCCAGATGACTTGTCATATTTCTTACATCTATTGGTGGATAAAGCTCAACTAGATCCATTCCTAGAAGTTTAACTTTATTAACGATTTTCATAAGTATGTTTATTAATTCATATGATGTTAATCCAAGTGGATCTCCGGCTGCGGCTGGTGCCGCTGAAGAATCTAGTACATCCATACATAAGGTTATATACACACCATCAGTCTCTTTACTTCTATCAATGACTTGTTTGATCAATGTTTCCGAGCCGTTATTTCTCAAATCCCATATAGTATATACTTTTATCCCTTTTTCCTTTGCAAATTCATATTGAACTTTAGCATTTCGAGGGCCTCTTATACCTACTTGAAAAATATTTTCAGGGTTTACTTCATCTTCATCAACTAATCTTCTAATAGGACAGCACCTAGCATACCTATTGCCTTTATATGATGGCATGGAATCATAGTGTGCATCTAGATGTAATATTAAGGGATTATAACCATGATCAACAATGGCCTTAACTATAGGTATAGTTATTGAATGATCTCCTCCAATAGCAATTGGAGTAGCATTTTCTTCAAGAATATCAAGGACCTTATTGTATATATTCTTAAATGTTTTAGTAGTGTTTCCCCTTTCAATACAAACATCTCCATAATCACATAAATTGTAATGTTCTAGAATATCAATGTTAAACTCGGGTATATAGCCGCTATATCTTAAGGAAGCTTTTCTAATATACATTGGTGCAAGTTCACATCCACTCCAAGACCCCCATGTGAGTTCTCCTTCCCAAGGAACACCTAAAATAGCTATATCGCAATCCTTAAGTTCATGTTTATTACTTACAACCTTAGAGCCCAGAAAAGATGGTACATCAAGATATACTTTTGGATACTTGGTTTCCGATAAGGGTATATAAGGTTTAAACTTATCATAATCCAAAGATAAATCCCTCCTCATCTTATAATATATATCTTGTTGCTAAGTAAGCTAAATATTTGATGTGTAGTGTAATGCACTGTCTATGGTAAATGCCTATAACCAGGCATTTTATTAATAAGGTTTAATACATCTTTAGAATTCAATAAATTTTTAAATTCTCTTATAGCCTCTTTTGATAATCTATCAATTAGTGCTATGCACTCAAAGACTTCCCATGTCACGTGTATATACTCTAGACCGTATAATTCAGCTGCATACCTTAGCATAAGAGATGTATCAGCTTTTCCCATAGCAACATACTTAGCTGTTTCAATATGTGTATATACTTCATTCTCATAGCCTCTTATCTTAGAAAGGTCTTTACCTGTTTTCTTAGCTGTCCTACTTAATAGATAATCTAGATAAACTCTTGTACCCGAGCCCCTATTCCTATTAATTAACTTAAGTTTTCCATCAATAAGTTTAATTAAAAGCTCTTCTAGAGAATCTATTTTTAAACCAGGCTTTAAAGCAAATACTAGTTCTCTCATATATCCTCCTAGTGGAATTACCTTATTAGTAAGCCAATACTTCTCAATATATGGTTTATTATAAGTTCTCTTCTCAGGATCGAATAGATGTATACAAGCTATATCGGCTTCTCCCAATGATAATGTTGCTAAAGCCATTCCAGAGCCTATACAAAGCCCGTCTATACTATAACCTTTGTTTTCAAGTTTTCCCAGTATAATCTCTAATAATGGATCATGGCTATAGGCTATTATTACATCAGGCTCCTTTAATGAAATGTATTTTCTAGTACCTAGATAACCTGTATATTTGTATAGCTTACTCTCTGCTTTAACATAGATTTCTAACAATTTCTTGCCGGTTTCTGTTAACTTTGTACCCCCTCCTCCTCGCCCTCCTCTATATGTTATTATTAATGGTTTTCCAAGTATTCTTTCAACTTTCATAATCATTTCCCAAGCTCTGGAATATGGTATGCCTAATGAACGAGCTGC
>CAZVWZ010000103.1:2336-4739 GCA_964631195.1 uncultured Desulfurococcaceae archaeon | reverse complement strand
AGGCACCCTTAAGGAATCACAAGATCCGAAGACCCCATTATCCCTAAAGGCTTGATAGACTGCTATTAACAGCCTATTCCCAGCCGCAGTTACTTATGTGTACTCCGTCTATATTATATCTACTGTAGAAAACATACTTTTACTTTCATAGAATAAAATCTTAAGGTAGAGATATTATTATACATATTAGTAAATGATGAAGCCCCTACTCGCATTGAAGGGCTGGGTAATATCCAGCCGATGCCGAGGTCCTCCCGGACAAAACTGATTAGGTCTAGCAAGGTTAAGCGCATCCTGCTTCACTTAATATTCTTCTAACAATCATTTCAAATGTTTCATGAGGTACATAGCCAGGTATCAGTGTAACTGGTTTTCCATCAACAAATGCTATTGTTGAAGGAGTTGACATGATATTATATTTCCATGCTGTCTCAATATCATAGTCTACATTAAGTTTTATGAATCCTGCTTTACCCCTATACTTCCTACCTACATCAATGAATACTTTATGGAATATCTTGCAATAAGGACAATATGTTGAATAGAAATTCACGAATAATACCCTACAATCCCTCTTAAGTTCCTCGATCTCACGGCCACTTCTAATCTCATAGCCTATGGGGAGCTTCATGCTACAGCATAGTTTTGCAATAGGCTTTGAACTATATTTTCTCGCTAACCTATCAAGTATAGCATTAATATCCTCATCAACCTCCATACTAGCACACCATACTCTATTCTGCATTTATAACATATGATATAATATGATATAGACAGCGGTATATAAACTGGCTCTCATTAAACCAATAAAATAATGTCAGCTACCGTGAGGAACCATCATCCCCCACGGTATATTGTGAGAGGAGGATTCATCATATAGAAAGGGTGGGGGATCAAGGGGTAGGGGGAATCCCCAGCTTCATCCAGACCCCTATGTACGGGGTTGTTAGTGGGGGGCGGGGGATTCACTAATAATATATATTGATCACTTATATATGCTTATTTTCCATGCCTAGGTTAAGGCTATTATCCTGTTACATACTATGGTATACTGTGGAGGTGATACATTATATCTACTAGTTCTAGAACCAGTGAACTCGCCTATGTAATTGATAGATTACTTGAAAAAGCTCGGGATAAAGATATTGATTTCATTGATGTAAGGGGTCAGATACATCAATATGAATTAATAGTTATTGATAATGGTGTTTTAAGAGAATATAGTGTTTCAAATAAGCTGGGCGTAGGTGTTAGAGTAATAGTTGATGGATTTGAGGGATATGCTTCTACAAATGATTTATCCAGTAAATCAATAGATAATGTCCTAGATAATGCGATTAGTATTTCTAAGGCTGCTCGTCTACGTGGTAAGCGGGTTAAACTCTATGAGAGAAAGACTGTAAGGGATAAAATTGTATCTAAATATGGAAAGGATTTTCTTAATGTTGATAGTGAAGAAAAGATCGGAGTAGCTATGGATGCTTATAGAGGTGGTAAAAGTATTGATGGAATAGTATCACTTATGGTTAGGCTAGGCCTAGAGTATGACCATAGGATATATGCATCATCTCATGGAGACTATCTTGATATAACTACTAGACTTGTTGGTCTAGGAGTATATAGTGTTGCTAGGCATGAAGGTGTTATGGAGTTTGTTTGGGATTCTGATAGTATGGTTGCTGGATGGGAATATATTGGTATGAAGGACTGGTATGAGTTTGCTCGTGAAGTAAGTAAGTTGGCTAGTGATGCTGCTAAAGCTCCAGTTGTAAAACCAAGTGTGTATCAAGCTGTATTAGATAATGATATGGTTGGCCTAATGCTTCACGAAGCATTTGGCCATGCTACTGAAGCAGATATTGTTAGTAGTCGAGACAGTGTATTATATGGAAGGATCGGTGAAAAAGTAGCTAGTGAGCTAGTAACCATAGTTGATGACGGCCTTGTTAAGGGAGGATTCTTTATGCCCTATGATGATGAAGGTACTCCTAAGAGGAAAGTGGCTACTGTCGAAAACGGTGTCTTAAGATCCTATCTACATAGTCTTTCAACAGCTGAAATATTAGGCGGTGAACCAACTGGTAATGCTCGTGCAATGGATTACCAGAATGTGCCTCTCATAAGACAGACGAATACCTATATGATGCCTCGTGACTATAGTGTTGATGAATTATTCGAAGATATAAAGTATGGACTATATATACGTGGTCGTGGTGCTAAGGGAGGCCAAGTAAGTACTTCTACTGGTACGTTTACGTTTACAGCGGGTCCAAGCTATATTATCGAGGATGGAGAGATCAAAGGCCTTGTTAGAGGAGTTATGTTAAGTGGCAATATACTTGAAACCCTTAAGGGAGTTGATGCTGTTGCAAACGATCTAAAGGTTCGAACGAATGTTTTTGG
>CAZVWZ010000103.1:0-2236 GCA_964631195.1 uncultured Desulfurococcaceae archaeon | reverse complement strand
ATAGGAAAATATGCTTTAAGAATAGCTATAGGTAAAAGAATAGGTCTTACATACTCTGAAAATATTGATGAAAAATCAATTCCTAACATTGTAGATAAGGCTATTTCCATAACAAAAACTGCGCCAGAAGATGAAAAGTGGCCTGGTTTTCCCAAAGGATATTCTGGTAAGGGAGGGTTAAAGGTCTATGATAAGGATCTTGCATCAATTACTCCTGAAAGCCTAGTAAAGTTCCTTGGTGAAGTAATTGATACTTCAATAGATAGTGCTCGGAAAGCTGGAGCTTTAGAAGCAGTTGTTACTAGGGGTTATCTTTGGATAGTCTGTAGCAGTATTTATATTGAGAATAGTTATGGAGATAGTATAAGTGGTAGTTCAACGGCTCTGTCGATCTATTATAACATATATGTTCGAAATAAAGAGGGAGATACAGCTTATCCATTTATTATACAGGTAAGGAGCCTAGATAGAGATAAGATCTTTAATAAAGTAGTTGAAACAGCTAAACTAGCTGTTAAATTCATTGGAGCCAAACCTATAGATAGTGGTAAATACCAGTTACTGATTATGCCAGAGGTCCATGGCGAATTAGTAGAGACGGTATTTTCACCAGCTGTATCAGCATATAGTATCCAGAGGAATAGAAGTCCTTTAAAGGATAAAGTTGGCGAGCAAATATTTAGTGAGGACATTACAATATATGATGATCCTCATATGGACTATGGCTTTGGATCTAGGCCTTTTGATGACGAAGGAATAATGACTACATCTAAACCATTAGTTGATAATGGTGTATTTGAGAATATTGTGTACGATCATTATACAGCATCTATCGAGGGTAAAAAGAGTACAGGTAATGCTGTAAGAAGAAGGTTAAACTCCGTACCAACACCTGCTCCATTGAATATCGTGTTTAAGGCTAAAAACACAGAAGATCTAGAGTCAATGATCAATATGATTAAGAAAGGAATAATAGTCTACGGAGTAATTGGTTCATGGATGTCTAATCCTGTTAATGGAGCTATACAGGCAACAATAACCCATGGACTATATGTCGAGAATGGTGAAATAAAGTATCCGGTTAAAGGAGTAGTTATGGGAGGTAACTACTATAACTACCTAAAACAAGATCTTATAGCCCTAGGTAAAGATATTGTAAATTACGCCCACATATATGCTATACCGATATTAGTAGATAATGTACCCATAGCAGGAAAGTAATACTACTCCATAGTTTATTTTAATTAAATATTTTTATCACTATCTCTGTTTCTCAAGAGGCTTAGTTATGGTGAGACAAAATTAATTGAAATATTTCATAAGTTATTCTGAGTAAAGGATATTATTTACTAAGGGTTATCATAAAATCTATGTAAGCAGTTATTGAGGGGTAATATGATATGGTCTTTGAAAACCCTGTTATTAAACAATTAGTTGAAAAAACGCGTATTCTATGGGCTCTAGGTCATGCTCAGTCTCTTATGGGATGGGATACAGAGACTAATATGCCTCCGGAGGGTGCGATGGAACGAGGTATAGCCGCTGGCGAAATAAGTGTTTTACAACAAAAGATCCTTCTTAGTCCCGAAATAGTTGGTCTAGTTGATAAAGCCGATAAGATCGAGGATCTAAATGATTATGAAAGGGGTGTTGTACGTGTTCTCAAGAGACGTATTCGTATAGCTAAGGCTTTACCGCCTAGACTAATCTATGAATTTGCAAGAACAAGTGAAGAAGCTAAAGTTGTCTGGAGGCAAGCCAGAGAAAAAGATGATTTCAACATGTTTAAACCCTATTTAGAAAAACTTGTTAAACTAGGTCGTGAAGCAGCTGAATACTTGGGTTATGTAGAGCATCCATATGATGCACTTCTTGATCTACATGAGGAGGGTCTTTTGACTAGAGATGTTGACCGAATTTTCTCTGTATTGGAGCCTGGTATCCGCAAAGTACTTGATAAAATAGTATCTGAAGAATTATTTCCAAGAGGACATGAACTTGAGAAGATAAAATATGATAAAGATGCCATGGAGAAGGTTAATATAGAGATACTGAAGATTTTTGGTTTTCCACTTGGAAGAAGAGCTAGATTAGATGTATCAACACATCCGTTTACAACTGGTATAGGAATACGTGATGTAAGAATTACTACAAGATATGAAGGAATAGACTTTAAGAGGACAATGTATAGTGTAATCCATGAATTTGGACATGCACTATATCATCTACAAATAGA
>CAZVWZ010000102.1:0-4984 GCA_964631195.1 uncultured Desulfurococcaceae archaeon | reverse complement strand
AAGCTGTTGATGATGTAGATCTCAATATCAGAAGAGGGGAGATCGTAGGTATAGTTGGCGAGTCGGGTAGTGGCAAATCAACTCTTGCACTAGCAATATTAAGATTATTACCCACTACGGCACGCATTATGAAAGGCTCTATATACTATAATGGCAAAGGTCTTGTTGCAATGGATGTTTCTGACAAAATAACTATGTTAAGAAAAGGCAGAGTTGTTGGCACTACAGAGAAAGCCTCTACAACAATAGATGAAATCGGGAAGATGTTTGATGAGAAAGCTAAAGAAATAAGTTATGAAAAACTCCCATTATCTACACCTGAGGAAAAATAATGTCCTTAGCGTAAAGAATCTATAGGTGAGAGGAGATTTTGGAGAATTTAGTGTGAAGGAAGTCGATGTAAATGCAGGTGAAGCTGTTGGTATCGCTGGTATAGCAGGAAACGGCCAAGGAGAACTTGTATAGGCAATTGTTGGTTTAAGAAAAGTTGAATTCGGGAAGATCATTTTCTTAAATAAGGATGTTGCTAACAGAGACATTAAGCACTTGAGAAAAATGGGAGTAGGATACATACCTTATATGCCTGTGAAATACGGTGTTTCATTAGACAATACAATTTTGGAGAACCTTGCTATTCTTCCAACGTTTGCCAATCTATATATAGACTTGGGCAAGATCGGGGATTTGGATAGGAAACTTATAAATGAATATAAAATTATGGCTCCAAGTCCAGCAATACCCGTCAAAATATTATCTGGAGGCAATATATAGTAAAATTAAAAGATTTTATTAGATCTAGAAACCAATGAAATCGCTTGGCTTAGGGGGCTCAGGCTTTAATCCCTTCCTCTCTCTAATCTTCCTCACAAGATCGAGCAACATGCTATCTGGTACTGGAGCCCATCTGCTAAATTCTTGTCCCCATAGAGCTTTGCCTGCTGTTGCACTACGTAGTGCTTCAGCTAGATCGAATGTTTCAGCTACAGGTATTTCTGCAATAATCCTTGTTATTGGACCCTGCTGTAATACCTGTAGTATCCTACCACGTCTTTTAGTTATAACGGACGATACATTGCCCATGAACTCCATTGGAACTCTGATATCGAGCTTCATTATAGGCTCGAGGAGTGTCGGTCTTGAAGTAAGCATTCCAGCATATATTGCGTTACGGACTGCAGGATATAGTTGTCCAGGTCCACGGTGAGCTGGGTCCTCGTGGATAATGGCGTCATGAAGTATAACCTTTACTCCGCGAACAGGCTCCATCGCTAATGGTCCTTCTCTCATTGCTAGACGGAAACCTTGTATGATTGTGTCCTTTACTTCTCTTAGATGCTGTACACCAGTTGTCTTATCAACGAATATGTTTATGTTCTCGTCAATAGCCCATATTCTCTTGGCTTCATCATAGTCCCACCCAGCCTCGTTACGGAGGATCTTTGCTCTCTCCTTAGAATCCATGTCTTCAACAATAATGCCTTGTGCTATGAGCTCTATTGTCTTCTGATCGAGCGGTTCAACATGTATGTATAGCTTATTATGCTTATTCGGTGACTTACCCTCAAATACCCTACTTGATCCACGTATACTCTCTCTATAGACAATAACTGGCGGTGATACATCAACTGTTAAACCATAGTTCTCCTTGAGGAATGTAAGTGCTATCTCAATATGTAATGTACCCATACCGCTTAGTAGGTACTCCCCGGTTTCCTCATTGATTTTTACAACGAGACTTGGATCCTCAATACTGATCTTATGAAGTGCATCGATAAGTTTTGGTAGTTCAGCAGGATTCTTTGGTTCAATAGCAACTGTAACAACTGGCTCACTAAGCATACGTAGTCTCTCAAAAGGTACCATAACATCCTTAAACTTTAGATCAACTATTGTCTCACCAGCACGAGCTTTACCAAGTCCTAGGACAGCAGCTATATTGCCTGCAACAATCTTATCGGCAATCTCACGGTAGGGACCCATATAGAGACTTACCTGTAGAACTTTCTGCTTCATCCTAGCGTTTACAAGCCATACCTCAGTACCTGGCTTTAATGTACCTGAAAATACACGTCCAGTTGCCACCAGTCCAGCATGTGGATCAAACTTTATATCATGTGCAAGCATAACAACAGGTCCATTAGGATCTGCTTCAATCATTGCCTTACCAATCTCGCTATTAAGGTCGCCATGCCATATTTTTGGAATCCTATACTTCTGTGCATCCCTTGGATTTGGTACGAATTTTACAACCATATCAAGTATTGCTTCATGTAGCACAGCAATCTTCTGTATCTCCTCAATAGCCTCTCTAGTACCCTTCTGATAAGCAGCTATAATATCACTAAACTTAATACCTCTCTTCTGAGCCATTGGTACAGTAAAGCCCCATCTATCCTTAGCACTACCAAATGCTACATGGCCTTTAGCAGGGTCTAGCTGCCATAGCGACTTGAATGGCTTATCAGCGTACATTGCTATAAGGCTATTAACTTCCTTAATTATCTGGACAAATCTCTGCTGGATCTCACTAGGAGTTAGCTTAAGCTCTTTAATTAAGCGATCAACCTTGTTGATGAATAAAAGTGGTCTAACACGTTCCTCAAGAGCCATACGTAGATACATTTCTGTCTGAGTCATAACACCCTCAACAGCATCTACAACAAGTATAGCTCCATCAAGTACACGTAAGCTACGTGTTGTTCTTGATGAGAAGTCTACATGTCCTGGAGTATCAATTAAGTTAATAACGTATGGTTTACCATGGTATTCGTGGTAAAGGCTGATGTTCGCTGACTTAACAGTTATACCACGTTTCTGCTCAACATCAAGATAGTCTAGAGCAAGAGCTTCACCAGCTACTTTCTCGGATATTATACCTGCAGCTGCTAATAGTGAGTCAGATAGTGTTGTCTTACCATGGTCTACATGGGCTGTTATACCTATATTACGGACTTGCTCTAGGTTTTTCATTATCCTAAGTATATCAGCAACCTGCTTGTACCTAACCATTTCATTAACACCATGATCTTTTTCTAGCCCAAACCTTCTATCAAAACCCTATAACCGTATATTGGTGGTTATAAACCTATTTCATATCCTTTATCTTCTCCTTTATCATCCTAGTTATAAGTGATACAGTATATTCTAGGGCTATGCCAATGTCTCCCGTACCAGATGCTACGGCTGCTGTATCATGTCCCCCACCACTACCCTTTAGATATTCTCCGATCTTAGGCATTATATCTCTACCAAGACTTATTCCAAGTTCTTCATAGAAGCTCTGCTTAGCCCTAGCCACAATCCTTACCTCTTTATTGGATGATGCAACAATTGCTATATCAGCTCCTAAGTCAATTATTGATCTGGCTACACTAGACTCAAAAGCACCAACATGAGTATATGCAATAATGTACTTACCTATTCTTTTAAAATTGAGTCTTTGCGCAGCCTTTAATCTAGCTATTCTTTCACTAATATCCATTTCTACATGAAGCAGATCTAAAACAAACCTATAGTCAACACCATTAATCTTTAAAAGATCGCCTGTAACCCAGATAGTATTAGGGGAAGCGAGTAAGAATCTTCTAGTATCATATAGAATACCAGCTAACAACAATATAGCGTCTAATGCTTCAAATGTATAACGCCTATATATGATATTATACACTAGTTCAGAAGTAGATCTTGTATGAGGATCTATGAAGGAAAGGATTGCATTATCCAAAAGATCTCCGGGACGGTGATGATCTATTAATATATAGTTAGAATTCAATACAAGATCCTTTAAAACACCTAGTTGTCCAGAGTTACTTGTATCTACAATAATATATAATGGATCGCTGTGTCTCAAAACAGTTTTTAATAAAAAATCAAGATCATAGATGTAATCTGATATACTAAGCTCTCTAATTATTTTCTTAGAAACTTCATTGACTCCTTCCGGGAAAATTATGTATGGTTTTCTATGTGTTATGGTTTGTATAAATCTAGATAGAACTATTGCAGATGAAACTGCGTCGGGATCAGCGTTCCTATGAGACGTTATTACAATATGTTTTCTATAAGCTATTTCATTAATCAGTTTTATAACTATATTCTCTAAGTAGTTCTTCAACGTATCTTCTAGATTCCTTGATAATATATTGTAATATTGAGTCATAGTCAATAACATCTTCAAGTTCACCTAATACACCTATGTCTATGTAAACCTCTATTCTATCTCCTTTATTTTCAAGTGAGACTATGATATCTGCATCATAGCTCTTAGATATAGGTATCTCTTTCTCGAGTAATTCAAGAATTTTCTCTTGAACCTTTAAGGCAATTTTTTCTAATTCATCAATACCTATCCTACCAAGATCTAATCCGATAATTATTGGTTTACGTTCTTTAGCCAATCCTTATCCCATACTTAGCAAGTAGATCTCTAACTTTTTTCTCACTATCAGATACTTGCCTTCTCAATATTTCTAGTTGCTTCTTATACTTTTGTTGCTTAACAAGAAGTAGTTCCTTACGCTCTTCAAGCTCCTTAACAACACTTTCACGATCCTTCTTTAAGAGAATATGGCCGATAGACTTGTAAAGCTCTACATCATCTGGTAATTCCTTAATATTATCAAGTATCTCATTAATTTCAGCAATTTCACTTTCAGTAACTCTAAGCTCAGCCTCTATCTTTACAAGCATGTTACGTAAATTCTCATACTCTATAAGGGCTTGTTGAACCTCTGGAGGAAGTCTTTGTTCACTCAATACTCATACCCTCTAAACTCTCTAGTAGGCTTGATATTACGCCTAAATAGCTATTCGTAACAGCTCTTAAAAGATTTATTCTATCACATTCAATAACGATCACTAGTCTATTATCCATAATTTCTTGATTAATCCTACATTCGGCTGATGGAGGCTGAACTGTTTCAGGATATAATGCATTATATATTGCTTCTAGTAAACGGTAATTACTTGATTCAAGAACTATCTT
>CAZVWZ010000101.1:0-5112 GCA_964631195.1 uncultured Desulfurococcaceae archaeon | reverse complement strand
ATTAATGAAATGGCTGAAAAAGCATATAGATACGCATATATAGATCGTGGTAAGGATATGAGAGACATAACATGTTTATTGCTTAAAGAGTTTTATAGAATAGAATTAATAGATCCAATGCTTATCGGAGGCCTAGAAATGGCTTTTAGACATAGTTGGGAAAATATAAGAGCTACTGGAAAAGCTACACTACTCTTCTATACACCGCCAAATACTAGTTATGAAGTTAGATGCGGTGTAGAAATTCATGAAGAAGATGGCGATCCCTATAAGAAATATCTTAATAGTATGCATGACATATTCCATTGGAGTGGTAGGAAAAGTAATTATCCTGCATACATATTCAAGATCAAGGAAATATATGATAATTCTAATTCGAGAGAAGGATTTGGAAGAAGAATATATCCATAAGGATTTAGATAGATACTCTTCATAATCAGATTATAATGTTATGGAAAATTATTTGTTTTATAGATACCCATCTATAAAGTGTGATAGTCTTGTCAGAAAAACAAGTTGTAAAACAGGTTTGTATGAAGTCTAGTGGAGAAGTTATTAGGAATACTGAGTGTGGCCAAGAATTTATATGGAAACACACTTATTCAATACCGAAGGAGTGTAAGCCGTTATTTAGTTTTACAGCTAAACCATACATTGAACTAGTATTTCCCATATATTATGCTGGAGGTCTACGCAAGTTTTGCTTAATTATTAGAGAAGACGGTATTCTAAGCTATTCACATGAAAAACTAGCTGATCTAATAGATGAAGTTATTGAGAGCCTAAGATCTAGGGAGAAGATACGTATTGAGGATATTCTTATTTTTCTATACAAGGCATTAATAAGCTACTATCATAGAGAATTATCTAATCTAGATAATTCTATTGAAAACTTCATTAACCGTGTTATGAGGGGAGAATTGCTTTATGAACCCATATATCGCCTCTATAATAGAGCGTCGCATCTACATAGAGGAGTTCATGGCATAATTTATTCTCTCCAATGCCTTGATAGATTCTATCCTGATCTAAAAGATCTTGGTGATGAAGCTATTATGTTGGAGAATATGTATAGTACTAGTATTGATAGGATTACACAAGCATTTAATCTATACTATACATTAATTAGTGAAAAGACTAATAGAGTTGTAACTAAACTAACAATTATATCAGCTATATTCCTCCCATTAAGTCTTATAGCCGGTATATATGGAATGAACTTTAGATACATGCCCGAGCTCCAGCATCCATATGCTTATCCAATAACATTAACAGCCATGATAATTATTGCTATAGGTGAACTATTATACTTTAAAATAAAGAAATGGATTTAGAGATCATATTTGTCACAGATAATTAATAAATGTTGTCTATGGTGAGATATTGATCACTATAATAGCACACTACAGTATGTCTTAGATAAGTGTAATTAACATTTTATAATAGTTATGATTAAAACAATCAATATTTATATTTTGTAAAAGATTAAATTTCTTGTCTATAAATATCTTATTATGTCGAGGAAAACCTTTTCTATTTCGAAAACATATTTATCCAATGTTTATAGAGGTGATTCTATGAACAATAGGGCTCTTATTGTAATAGTATCAACTATTCTATGGTTCATAGCCTTCGCCTTACAAGGCGCTGGACTAGTTGCTAGTGATCCCCATGTATTTGTAGGAGGCATTCCATTGCCTGTACTATACACGTTGATCATGGGTTTATGGGGTGTCGTTAACTCATTGCTTGCCTACTTCATATGGGCTCCAGGATTCTATGAGAGAGCCTATAAGTTATTAGAGGAGGAGTAATAATGGATCTGGTATCTATAGTCTTAATAGTTATTGGCTCTTATTTAGCCATAATGTTAGCTATTGGTTACTGGGGCTATAAGAAAACCAAGGCTACTCCAGAAGATTATTATCTAGCCAATAGGACTCTAGGCCTCCTAACATTATCTATGACATTTATAGCCACTTATGCAAGTATGTGGACTTTCCTTGGAGCTGTTGGTGGTAACTATAGGCTTGGCCTGACATTTGCGAGTATGATGATGATGTGGAACCTCTTATGGCCCATGATGCTATGGTTATTCGGGCCTAGAGTATGGCTTGTAGGTAAGAAGTATGGATACATAACATATTCTGAGCTTATTAACGATTATTATGGAACAAGTCTCCTAGGAGCACTGGCTGCAGTTATCGGTGTTATTGCTTTAGTACCATATATATCAGTACAGTTAATGGGTGCAGGCATAGCTCTTGAAAGCTTTACAAAAGGCGGGATCCCGTATATATGGGGAGTTTCATTAATGTTTATAGTAATGGTTATCTATGTCTTGATCGGTGGATTAAGATCTGTTGTATGGACAGATGTGTTACAGGGAATATTCTTTCTCACAGTAATGCTTGGACTATCACTATATGCAGTACATCTTGTAGGAGGATTTGGATCATTATTTACTAAAATCGTTGCCGAAAACCCTGATCTACTAACTCCCGGTAAACAAGGATTTGGAATATGGATTGGATATGTACTTACATGGGGTAATGCTATATTACTACCCCATATGTTTCAGAGACTATTAGTTGCTAAGAGACTTGAAACACTCGGTAAGAGTGCTGCATCATTATCTATACTAAGTGGATGGGTACAGACCATACCTGTTTTCCTACTAGGTATTTCAGCAACAATACTCGTCCCCGGACTTACGGGTAAAGCTACTGATGCAGCTACTATAGAGTTTGCAACAAGATACCTACCATTATGGCTTGCAGCAACTGTTGTAGCTGGCGCGTTTGCAGCTGGCATGTCTACACTTGACAGTCAGTTATTGACTTCTAGCTCACTACTTCTCAGAGACTTATATGTTAATCCTTTAAAGAAGAAGTTACCTCCTGAAAAAGAGACGTTCTATGCAAGATTACTTGTACTAATACTTGGTATTATAATAATGATATTTGCATTAAGTAGGCCTGGACTAATAGTTCCAATATCGACTGCAGGCACAGCAATAGCTATATCAAGCTACTTCTTCCCATTAATAGGAGCACTTTATTGGCCTAGGGCAGGTAAAGTAGCAGCTTATGGAAGTATCGTAGTAGCCGCAGTAACTGCTATAGTCACATGGATTGTTCTACCATTCCCTCTAGGAATATATAATGTATTATGGGGTCTAATATTAGGTGGAATAACATATGTCATATTGGGCTTAATAGCTCCTCCACCACCAAAAGAAAGTATAGATAAGTTCCATGGCCTCTTTAAGAAGCTTTAAATGAAGGTAGAAAAGCCAATGTCTGAAATACAGTACGTCATAATACTGCAGGGATACCCTATATCGTCTTCAATAGGGTTTCTAGGCTGGTCTACAGCTGTACTAATAATATCCAAAAAAGGACTATACCTAGTGGATACGGGAGCATATAATACAAGGAAAATACTATTAGAAAGACTATTAGAACTCGGTATACCTCCGACATCAATAGATGGAATACTATTAACTCATTCTCATTTTGACCATGTAGAAAACATAGAATTATTTCCCAAAGCAAAGATCTATATGAGCAGAAAGGAATACGAATATGCATTATCAAGCGAGCCGGAAAAACGTGGAGACCTCTATGTTGCTAAGACTATTTTTTGGAAAGTTTCATCAGAAAAAAGAGTTAAGCTCCTAGAAGATAATGAAGAAGTTGTTCCAGGCCTCATATCGGTTAGTTTACCCGGCCATACACCAGGGTCCATGGGCTATTTGATAAAGGATGCAAAGACAATTATTGTTGGAGACGCGGTTAAGAATGCATATGAATACAATAGGAGAGAGCCTAGCCTAGTCTTTTCAAGTATGAATGAATGGCTTCAAAGCATTGAAAAGATATCTAGAATAGCCGACATCATTATACCTGGCCACGACATACCTTTTAAGATAGATTCTGGTAGAGCAAAGCCCATGTATGAACAATTAGAGATCCCATTAATATTCTCAATTAATACAGAGAAAGAAAAGCTAGTGCTAAAAATAAATTATGAACAAAATAAGATAGTTTATTAATCACAATATTTTTACTTAATCTCAAAATACATTTTTCTCATGTTATTAAATACACTTTTATTCCTAGGTTTTTAGCTGTCCTTGCTTGTATTTTATCACTTGTCAAAAGACCTGCCTTATGATCCATTGCTTGAGCAATATAAAGTGCATCATATATAGTTATATTATTATCAATAGCTATTTTAAAGGCTTTATATAGATATTTTTCCTCATATTCAAGAACTATTATTTCATTATCAATTATCTTCTTAACTAATTGATACTTTTCTAAAGATATATCAATAGGTATAGTTTTATAGATGACAGTATTCTTCCATATTGCATTTAAAACCTCCTTCATAATAAGATCAATTGAATAAACATCATCTTCCACTAAATACCTTTCAATAATCTCCCATTCAGGCTCTTTTAAAATATATTTAGTCAGAGCTGATGCATCAATTACTATCACGATCTTCCCTCACAGATCTGCTTCCATAGTTTTCAGGGACAAAGGGATGATTTTCTAGAATACGATGGATTTCATTCAATACCTTGATCTTTTTATACATCTTTATGCGTTCTTCAAGAAAGTTTATAATTTCTTTTTTCCAATCTACCATATCCTTAAGTTCATCAAGTTCTCTCTTGAGCTTCTTGGGGATTCGTATACTAATTACGGCACTCAATTGTAGACGCCGGGAAAAACATATCTGTATACTAGCTAAAATATATTTTGTATACAGGAAGATGTACATATAAATTAAATGGTATTTAAGGAAAACGTTAAGATCTCATTCTTAAATAGGAATAATATTATTGCTATAATTATCAGGTGGTGTTAGAAGTTGTTTTGAAGACGCAAGATTTTCCTTTAATCCTGTGCATTCTCTTATGTTTCTGTTTCTAGAGTTGAACTAATGCTTATATATTAATGACTTAATATCGGCAATATATTCATCAGTTTTTTCAAGTAATTGTCTTAATCTATTTATTGTTTCATCATTTGTCTTCCAATACCCTCTTTCATAGGCCTCAATGAGTCTATGTATCATCTTCTTAAATGCCCATGGATT
>CAZVWZ010000100.1:0-5275 GCA_964631195.1 uncultured Desulfurococcaceae archaeon | reverse complement strand
TCTGGCGTTCCTTTTTCGCCTTTGGTCTGGAAGGCATTTCCTCCGAAAGCTACCACTAGGAATTTATCGTCTTTAGCCATTCTCATATAACCTCATATTAGTCTATGCATTATATACAAGGGACATTAATAGTAAAATATCTTTTCCATAGGATTGTGTATTATAGGCTATAAATGGAGACGAAAAGTAATGATATTAAGGCACTATTATTGATGTATAGGTCTTCCTCATTCCCTTCTTCTTCAACTCATTATATAGTTTCTCCAATGCCTTAAACCTTTCATCACTATATAGTATTCTACCCTCCTCTAATGCATCAACTATCGATGGGACACCCTTCCTTAAAAGGTTCATAGCTTCATCTAATGTATATGGATGAGGCTCTATAGGCAGTGGAATATCATCCACTAATTCCATTATCTCCCTAATTCTATCCAAGTAGTTTAATTTAAAATTCCCTATGATTAATAGATCATAGTCGCTCCACGGACCCCAGTCTCCTCTAGCCCTTGATCCGAACAATATGATTGCTATAACATCAAATCTAGATTTAATCCTCTTAACAACATCATCCAATAGATTCTTGTCATTACTTCTCAAGATAGAAACCTCCTAACGTATTCTATGATTTTTTCAGCAGCCTTTAGAGCATTCTCTGAAACTCTTTCATCATATGCCTCATGAGGTGAACCTACCGGATGTGCATTTGGATAACGCGATGGAATGTAGTGGAGATCAAGTTCTCTAGCATACGAGATAATTTCTTTATCTTCATTAATTCCCTTGCTTTCGAAGAATCTATGGAGAAGACTTCTGATACTATGGCCCCATGGAGCTTCATTAATACTATATAGTAAGGCTTTTACCGCTTTTTCGGCTGCCTGATGAGCATAGAATACAGCTGCATTGTATCTCTTCTCTCTATGAAGTATCTTAGCTGTACCGAGATCCCATAATGCTTCATCAAACCATCTCAGTGCCTCGTCTCTCAATTTACTAGCCCAGTAAAATCATTATTCTAAAATAATTATTAAATTATTCATTGGCTTTAGATGATTTTTATTCCAGATACTCTCTACAGTATGTATATGACATAGTATGGATAGGGTGTATGTTATGAGAAATCTTGTCATGGATCTTAGTGGTAGAGATCTAATATCTACGTTAGATTGGAGTGTTGATGAGATAGAGATTGCTCTTAGACTAGCTGAAGAACTTAAATGGAGATATCATTCCTTCGGCCTAGCAGAGATACCGAGAATACTTGATCGTAAGGTATTCTTCATGCTATTCTATGCTCCATCAACGAGGACAAGAGCCGCATTTGAAGCTGCCATGACTATGTTGGGTGGCCATGCAGCATATATTGAGGCTAAGACTACAAGGCTTAGTGTTGGAGCTAAGAAAGTTGGTGAAGCGGCTAAAGATGTTGCTGTCATGTATGAGCGTTATGGCCATGGTATTGGTATACGTATACTTGATAAAGCCATAGACTATGTCTATGGCCATGGTAATGAGGTACTGCAGATCTATGCTAAGCATGCACGTGTACCAGTCATTAACATGGCCGACGATAAATTCCATCCAACACAGGGACTAGCTGATCTATATACTTTCAGGGAGAGATTCGGCAAGATACAGGGTAAGAAATATGTTGTAATGTGGGCCTATAGTCCAGAGATACGTGGTTGGTGTAGTGTCCAGGAAGACATTATATTATTTACACGTTTTGGTGTAGATGTTGTAGTGGCTAGTCCGCCCGGCTTTAACCTTGATCCAAAGCTTATGGAGATTGCTAGGAAGAATGCTGAAGAAAGCGGTGGTAGCCTAGAATTTACTAATGATTTTAAGGAAGCTCTTGACGGAGCTCATGCTGTATTTCCGAGAAACTGGGCATCTCCAAGACTCGTTGAACTAGGCTATAGTAAGTTTGCTGAAGAAGAACTCAAGATATACGAGAAGTATCGTAATTGGAAGGTTACACGTGAATTATTTGATATAATGGATAAACATGGAGTACTCATGCATGTACTACCGATCTTCCGTGGATATGAAGCAGATGACGACGTCATAGACGATCCAAAGAGATCAATAATATATGAACAAGCAGAAAATGGTCTA
This sequence comes from uncultured Desulfurococcaceae archaeon, assembly GCA_964631195.1. Classification (GTDB taxonomy): domain Archaea; phylum Thermoproteota; class Thermoprotei_A; order Sulfolobales; family Desulfurococcaceae; genus CAZHDB01. Next base: position 3,154 of record CAZVWZ010000100.1, on the reverse strand, counting down.
TGGACTAAAGCCGCAGTACTAGCTTTAACACTTTATGGAGTCAAGTAATTTTATTAAATAAATTTCTTTTTCTTCTTTTATATCCTTAAAACAATAATGTCAGTTATCAATAATCATTGATAAAAAATAGAACGTTCTAGCATTACTTCAATAATATTGTTTGTCTCATGGATTATATCGTTTATTACAAGGGCCATGCTATATCCAAAGACTACAAAGATTATATATGAAGGCTTGGAAATACCGCTATCACTAAGACTATTACATACATACTCATCATCTATAATGAACGGTACAGTTATAATACATATGTATCTTAATTGGAATTCCATAAAAAGATATCTAGGACTAAAATGAGACTATTTATCTCAGATTATATCTTTACTAACTTAGCTCTCTTTTTAAATATGTCTAAATATTCTATAGTGTATATATGGATCTCGAATGGATCACTTATACCATTTCTCCATAATTCAGTCAAGATCTTTTCCCTAGGCTTATCGGTGATAATTAATATATCAATATCACTTGACAATATATAATTTCCTTCAGCAACAGATCCGAATAGGTATATTTCTGCCTGAGGATCAATATTCTTAATAACTTTTTTAATCTTAGCTAAATATTCATTTAAATTCTTGAAGACTTCTCTTCTCTTAGTTGCATATTTAAGGATCAATTCTCTTGATTTCATCTACAATCTCCTCTAGAGCTTTCATTATTTTTCTTAATTCGCTTTCCGTAAACTCCTTAGGAATATATCTAGATGTGATATAGGCATCCTCTAACAATGATAACTCAAGCTCATATTTATCTAATAATGAACTCAATTTATCAGATTGATTCTTTTTCAAATCTATAAGAAGCCTAATTAATGCTCTAACACCATGGATTCTTGGAAAATCAACACCATTTTTTAAAAGCACCGCTTTAAGAAACAATTTTAGATATTGCTCAAGACTAAAAGCTGCAAGATCAAATAAGCCGTTGTCTAGCTGAAACAATGCAGTCTTATAGAATCCCTCAGCTCTTTTCAAGAGTATTCGATACTCATTAATTTTCAAGATTAGACCTCTATGGATTATTCCTATCTATAGTAGAATATAGGGTTCTAATCTAATATAGAATTACCTATAAAACAAGAAGAATTATTGTAATCAGTGAGGGCGACATTCTTCACCATAGGTCTGAGAGAGGAGATATCTCATCATCGAGTAATTGTTTTTATAGTATGTGCTTAAAATAAGTATTTCTACCTAGACTTGATCTCTAGAGTATAATTAGATTCTATATAATCTATGTAGACGTATCGGATCCTTCATGGAACTTTTTAAATTGATACTAAATAGACTGTTTTTGACATAAGTGTCTTTATTAATAATTACGTGGAAAATTAATGGGAGGGATTGCGTTGAGAATATGCTCCCTTATATATAGATATATTAAGCGCGCAGTTATCCAGGCAACTATAATTGTAGTGATAGCTTTTATAATTGGTTATTTGCTTACGGGCTCAAATCTACGTGTAACAATAATTAATCTTAATATACTAACGTTAATTATTTCGATAGCCGCTATATTGGGTAAGATCTTGGAGTTCTATATCCATCATATGGTTTAGCTAGGGCCTCGATAATAGCTCCAAGGGTTGCTAAGTATTCCCATGATGCTGCAAGACAAGCAGTTGATGACACCGTCTCATCATGGATTATATTATTCATTTCAATAGCTCTAGCTTATATCCTATCCTTAGTCTTAAAGAACCTATTAGCCCCAATATTTGAAGATACTATAGCCTTAACACCACTAAGTTAGTTATAGCTTAATAATTGTAGTGCCTCTGAAGATAGTCTTTATGAGAAACAATCTAGACATGAACTTAATCATCGAAAAGAGGTTTAGGACGTGATCCTATATGATATTTTCATCATATAATTCATAACCTAGGACATATCGTAGAGAAAAATACAAGCTCTCTTCATTAATACAGCATACTAATTTATTCTTACAATCTTGCTCCTCATAGTAGTAATCTTTATCGAGAACTTAACTAGGACTCGTATAGTGGATTCATAATAAGTCTTATATTTTAAGCCTTGCATAATAAGATATAACCACATTGTTGAAAATGATGAATGAGAATAGTATTCATCACGGATCCAAGGTTTGTGAAAATAGGGATATTGTCTAATTCGGTATCAATGATAACATTAATTTTTCCTTAAAATTTAATCATAACATTGTAATAGATATTAGAAAAAACTTAATTTTTTTTTTTAAAAAATAACATTTGGTGGTTGAAGTTATTGTTTAGGCTATTACAAGCCTCTGTCATTATCTATTTAGTAATTGTCTTTAAAGGATCGATTAATGTCATGGCAGGATATGACGATACAAATGATCGAGAAGTAGGCATTGAGTGGATCGAAGACTATCCACCAGCATATGGTGATTTGGAATGGACTAAGGAAGAAGCCGAAGGATTTTATAATAGACTAGGAGAGAAAGGATGGATTAAAAAGTTCAATTATGGAGATTCATCTGCTTGGGAAAGTGATTTCGAGAATGCATTCATAAACGGCTATGATGATTACTACATTGATGCTTTTGATTTTGCATATTTTGCTGGCCATGGCAGCTCGAATTACTTTAGGTTTTCAACCGACCATGATGGTGAAGTCTTTAATAGGTGGGCTTGGCCAGTATTTCATGGATTACATGCAATTTGGGATTTGATACGCCTCTCCATGATCAGCCTATATGAATAATACCGGGAATCTGGTGGGAGAGCTCTGGTAAAGTATTTGTTAATTATATGACGATACAGCGATATACTATGGGGGAAACATGGTACCGTACTACTATAGAATGGCAACCAAGTGATGTATATGGAGCTGTCCTAGCTGTATATTACAACGATACATATGTTGGCCAATACAACCGACCATTTACCAGGTTATGGATATGTAAGTCCGGATGTCGATAATCCTGATGTACTTGTATATTGGAGGTGGCAGTGTTGAATAGGATAATGATCATTGCATTAATTATTCTCGTCTCTAGTTTAATGACAGTAATATTTGCCTTTACAAGTATTAAAGTAGCAAATAATGCTGATAGACCAAGTATTGTAGTAGATACTGAGTTGCCGCAG
>CAZVWZ010000099.1:0-5335 GCA_964631195.1 uncultured Desulfurococcaceae archaeon | reverse complement strand
GGGTCGTGGTAAAGGAAAAGTTGAAGGCGGTGGTGTTATAATTATTGGCCCTATACCTATAGTTTTTGGTTCTTCGCAGAAAGTGTCTACTATCCTAGTTGTCCTAGCTATTATACTTACAATACTTGTTCTAACAATATATATAATACCATTAGCTACTAGGTGATTCTATGGAAAGGGATCTTGAAACACTTGGGTTTATCATAGTCTTCATAGGTATAATGATTATTATTATAGCATCTATACTCATGGTATTTAGTCAGCCAATACAAGATAGTGGTGGCAGAGTTAATGTTGGAGGATGTATAATAATAGGCTTTATACCGATATGCTTTGGCTATGGCGAGCCATGGGTCATGGTGCTTGCAATAATTTTGACGATAATACTTGTTATAATACTACTTCTATTGCCGTACATAATCTATAAGAGATCTATTAAAGTGTATCCATAGACCCGAATTCCCGAGATATATTCTTTAGAACAATTCTTCTATATCCAATATTGTCTGAGATAATTTTTTGTATTAGGGTTTTAAGAAAATATATTGTATGGAGCAACTTTGGTTGGTGTGGTTCTTTGCCTGAGATCCTACTCTTAGATAGTTCCACATTAGAAGAGCTCTTAAAACCTGAGATCTTGATTGATGAGATAGCTAATGCGTTTAAACTCTATTCTGAGGGTAAGACAGTGACTCCTTCAAGGACTGTTATGTGGGTTGAGGGTAATTGGTGGGGTATAATGCAATCCTATGTACCAGGCTATGGCGTTGGTGTTAAGATAGTAAATGTAATCCCTGGTAATAGACAGAGAGGCTTACCTACTATTCAAGCATTAGTAACACTTTTTGATCCAGTAACTGGTTCACCGCTAGCAGTCTTGGAGGGAGGTGTTTTAACAGCTTTAAGAACTGCTGCTGCATCAGCTGTTTCTGCAAAATATATGGCTCCAAAGGAACCGGGTGCAATTGCAATAATAGGAACAGGCTATCAAGCTAGATATCAGTTGAAATTCGTAGCATCCATTTTCAAGCCTGAGGAAGTAAGAATATATGATATAAGGAGAGAGGCTCTTGAGAGCTATGAGAAGTTCGTTGAAAGTCTTGGATATAAAGTATATAAGGCTAGGGATCCTGTTGATGCTGTCCATAATGCTAGAATAGTTATTGAAGCTACTACTACTGATAAACCCGTAGTTTATGGAGATGCTCTTGAGCCGCCAGTACATGTAATTAGTATTGGTGCACATACGCCTAAGGCCCGTGCATTGGATGATAATGTTATTAAGAAAGCAGAAGTTATTGCTGTAGATTCTAAGAAAGCTGTATTGGAAGAGACCGGAGATATTAGAATTCCCTTGGAAGAGGGATTGATCAAGATGGAAGATATTGCTGAATTAGGCGAAGTAGTGGCTAGTAAAAAGCCTGGGCGGCTAGGCAATGGAATAACTGTGTTCAAAAGTGTTGGCTTAGCTATACAAGATGCTTGTACAGCAGGACTTATATACAAGCTCGCGCTAAAAAGAAACAAAGGATTTAGGGTAAAGATATAGAGTTTTTAAAAATTATAAATTGTTTAGAGATCCCACGAATTATTTATAAATAAGTTTTTATTTTCCCACTCATACTATAATTATGAGGTGTTCTAAGTTATGCCCGCCGATGCTACCGCTGCTATACAATTCTTCGTAGTACAAATTGTAATACAGCTAATAATAATGGTAATATGTGTATGGCTGTCTGACTTATTCAAGAAGGAGTAAGAGGGTGAAATGTGATGCCTGTACAGGTCACTCCGGAAGCTTCAACTATTATGTTTGTAGCTCTTGGAGTATATTTCGCAGTAGTATTGATAATAGGTGTAATTCTAGAGAGACTAGTAAGGTCTATATCAGATTACTTCTTAGGCGGTAGAAGGCTGGGACCATATGTTATTGCATTTAGTGAAAGAGCTAGTGAGATGAGTGGTTGGGTAGGCCTAGGTCTACCAGGCGAGGGTTTTACATCAGGTATTAACGCTACATGGAATACTATTGGTTGCTTCATGGGAATAGGAGATCTTGGCGTATGGACTCTTATGGCTAAAAGACTAAGGAGATATACCGAGGTTGTTGGAGCACTAACTATACCTGCTTATCTAGAGGCTAGATTCAATGACACTAAGGGTGTTCTGAGATTCACTTCTGCCGTGATCATTATATTATTCCTAACGGCATACGTAGGTGCACAATTTACTGCTGCAGCTAAAGTATTCTCCGCTATTGCTGGTGGAGGAGCAGTACAGACATGGATTGTTATTGGGGCAATAATTATGATCTTATATACTGTTCTCGGAGGATTCTTTGCTGTATGTTGGACTGACTTCGTACAGGGATGGTGGGCTTTAATAGGTCTCTTTATCATAACTGGTGTAGGACTTGCTAAGTATGGCGGTTTCGGTGGGTTATTCCAGAGAATGGCTGAAGTTAGGCCAGTAATAGATTTAGAGACTGGTGCTAGGGCTAGCGTCACGCTTGCTAGTCTTAATAACTTCTGGGGCTATGAGTACGTTGGCGTATTACTGCTAGTAAATATATTAGCATATATTGCCATAGGCTTTGGATGGCCTGGCAATCCGCATATGATCGTAAGATTTATGGGTATTAAAAGAGTAAAGGATCTTAAGAAGGCCGCTGTTACGGCCTTATTATTACTATTGGTAGTCTATTACTTAGCTGAATCTGTTGGTTGGTTAGCTTCAGTTGAGTTTAATGGAGATCCCAGGAACTTAATAACACCCGATCCAGAGTATTCGCTACAGTCATTGGCAATTGCATGGTTGCCCCCTGCTGTAGCGGGTATTGTATTAGCTGCGCCACTAGCCCTCATGATGTCAACTGCTGATTCACAATTATTAGTTAGTTCCTCAGCTATTATGGAGGATATTTACCACAGATTCATTAATCCCAAGGCTGAGGAGAGGAAGCTAGTTTTATGGAGTCGAATTATTACGTTCCTACTGGGTATTGTTGCCCTTCTATGGGCATTATTCTTCGGCGAATCAGTATATCTATTCGTATTATTTGCATGGGGTGGTCTAGGCTCTGCATTTGGTCCATTAATGCTGTTGTCACTTAGATGGAAGAGAATAACTACTACAGGAGCCTTTGCTGGATTGATTACTGGTGCAGCCGCAACCATTATCTGGAAGAGCTATACCAAGAACTTATTATTCCCCGGTAATGCTAACTGGTGGATTATAGCAATAATGCTACCAATCGTGGTCTTTATATTAACAGCTATTGGTGCAACGATAATTGAGGGAAGTTCTGCCAAGGGATTAAAGGCTGCTGTAGTCGCTACTGTTGTCTCAGGCATTGTATGGATACTATGGTGTTATGGAAGACTTGTAGCAGATCCCGATTTCGCTGGATGGTGGTATGAGCTACTAATAGCATTCCCATTAGCATTACTAACAGTAGTTGCAGTAAGCTATGTATCGTCACCATTGAATAAGGAGTTTCTAGATAAGACATTTAAGTACATGACATCGCCTGCTCCAAGCGAATTAGCTGAGGCTGGAGCTCCTTCAGCTCCCTCAGCTGAAGGAACACCTGCTACAAAGATACTAATTGCCAGTGAATTTGATGTTGTTAAGGCCTTTATTAAGACAAATATACCCAACATGCTTAGGTAGATATAAGTTACTATTAGGGATTAAAAATAATATACCAATATTTTTTTATAAACTCCGGCTCCGTATCCTATCTTAGCACTTAGACTAGAGGGTTGGATTTTTGACTAAAACAATTACTGTTATAATTCCACTGGTTAAGATTAATGAGCCATTCATTCTCGGAAGAGTTTATTATCCATATATGTTCTATCATGTTGAAGTAATAATTAAGGGGGTTCTTAAAGAACCTAGGAAGGTTAAGGGATATGTAGCAATAGATCTTGTACGTGGACTAACTTTTATGGCAGATTCTATGCCTAAAACATACAAAGTTAGTGTTGATGAGAAATACATTGTTCCTCCTAAAATTACTATAGAACATAGTGAGCATCTTGCTAAAAAGAAAATGGTCTATGTAGCTATGAGGAAGTATAAGGCAATATTTCCTGCAACAATCAATGTATTGTCTAAAAAACTTGCATATAAACAATTTATAATTGCCAAGAGGGAAAATAAAGTAGTCATAATAGATACTGTTACAGGAGAATATGAGGAGCTAAAGTAGATTTGATGTGATGCTTAATGCTTAAAGTAAAGGCTTTAGCAATAGGCACATTGACTTCTTCCATAACGGCATTTATTTCATGGTATCCACTTATTGCGATACTCTTTCTTATAAACGATATATGGTATATTGTGCCAACGTTCATAATATCTTCATTGATCTCTTCAATACTTACACTACTACTTCACAACTATACTGTAAAGGCTCATATAATAAACACTGCCCTTGCCGCAGCATCTATAATATTATATATTGTAACGTTATTCTTTAACCAGATCTATTTATGGATAATATTACTTGGACTTCTTGTTTCTCTATCAGGATACTTAGGAAGAGCATACAATACGATTATAAGCTCATCATATGGTTTTCCAAAATCGTTAAAATCAAAGATTCTAGATAAAATCGTATCTAGATCTTGGATTTATGGCTCCATAGGCTGTCTATTAATGACTTTATTAGCTATAAGGATTGACATGATATACGTTATAGGCTTATTAATACTTCTCTCAGCCATATCACTAGCTTCATCATTATTGTTTAGGCCTTATGTTAGTGGGAAAAAGATGGTTGATACAGACATTAAAGAGCATATTGAGCTATATAGAGTGTTACTTGTCTATACAGCAATGGTAGTATTTGGCCTAAACATAATATATCCATACATACCTGCTTTCTTAGCCCTAGAACTAAATAAGACTCTTCTAGAAATAGGTATATTCTATGCATCGATTATTGTTCTCTCAAGATTTCTTTCATCATTAGCACAGTTAATTGTGGCTTTAAAGGGTCCAGTAACTTCTTTCTTTATTAGAAGCCTTATTTCAGCTTTAATGCTCTTAACCGCTTCAGCTTCAGAACAACCCTTGTTTACATTAGTTTGTCTAGGAGCAGTCCTAGTTATTTCACCATTCCATAGTATAGCCTATAGTATATTTGCTAAATCTCTAGGTGTTAAGAGGATAGTACAGGCAGAAATACTATATACTGTTATAACTATGTTAACCGTCTACATAGGGTATAGGTTATGGGGTATAGATTATAGATTATTATTGATAATACCTTCATTTATACTATTCTTTACAATATCTTTTATAGGCCGTTTAAAGAAATATGAGA
>CAZVWZ010000098.1:0-5347 GCA_964631195.1 uncultured Desulfurococcaceae archaeon | reverse complement strand
AGTTGCTGGTTTAATTCCATACTTTTCTCTCAATAAAACTTTAATATCATAGGCCTTTAAGGGCTCTTGTTCCATCAAGATCCTTATTATATACATCCATAGATTTTCAATCGTTATTTTCTTCTTCAACCTCTCTAATGCTCTTACAGACAATTTTTGGCACCAGATCATATACTTATGTAAAGCATGTTTTTAAGTATAGCACTTTAGCTCCATTAATTCCGTCTAAATCAAGTAAATGATAAAACGCTAAACTTATATTCATTGATATAAATATTTACAATAGTAAATATTTATGGCGATAAATATGCCCATTCGCGTAGGTCTAATAGGTATTGGCAATATCGCCTCTATGCTTGTACAAGCCATAGAATATTATAAAAGAAATGGTTCAGCAGAGGGCCTTATACATCATACTATAGGTGGTTATAAAATCTCTGATATTGAAATAGTTTATGCTATTGATATATCAAAACATAAGGTAGGCAAGGATCTCTCAGAAGCCGTTTTTGCACCACCTAATTTAGTACCTAAGCTAATTGATCTGGATGAAACAGGCGTAATTGTTAGAATGGGTAAGGTACTTGATGGTGTGGCTCCACACATGATAGAGGATTTTGCTCCATTAAATGATAATGAGCCGTCTAAGAATTTATTGATAAAAGAGATTAGAGAAAACGATCTAGATATGCTTATTAATTTATTGCCTGTAGGTAGTAGCTATGCTACGAGATTCTATGCTGAAGTAGCTGCAGAGGCTGGTATTTCATTTATTAATTGTATACCTGAATTCATAGCATCTAATGATGGTTTCAAAGAGATATTTCGCAAAAATAGAGCATTATTATTAGGTGATGATATAAAAGGCCAGCTTGGTGCAACAATAGTTCATAGAACATTGGCCAGTCTTATAACATGGAGAGGAGCTTTAATTGTGGAATCTTATCAACTTAATGTAGGAGGTAACAGCGATTTCAAAAACATGACTGATCATAGTCGATTACATAGTAAACACATAAGTAAGACAATGGCTGTAGCATCTACACAGCCTGATCCAAATAAGATCTTTAGAAAGATTCACGCTGGACCAAGCGGCTATATACCATTCCTTAGAAATAAGAAAATAGCATACATATATATTCTTGCAAAAGCATTTATGGGAATACCCGTTAAAATAGATCTGAAGCTTGAAGTTGATGATAAGGCTATGGCTACTGCAATACTTATTGATGTAATAAGATTGGCCAAAGTACTTATAGAGAAGGAGATATACGGTTGTCCTCCATGGGCATCGGCACCCTATTTTAAATATCCACCTATTCCAGTAAGCTCTGATGCCGAAGCTCTCCATAGATTATATGAAGAACTTGATAAATTAGGGATTGACATAAGGCCTAGATATGTAGAGTTATATTAGATCCTTATCTAGCAATTCTTAATCTCATGATTGAAAACTTCAATTTTTTCTTTAGCTCCTTTGTGTAAAGTAAATCCAGCTCTTTAATGAGATCTTGAGGAAGATCATTTCTTCTCAGGGTCTTCTTAAATTTTCTTGTAGATCTCCATCTTATAAGCCTGAGTCTAAGTTTAAATGATATGTATATTGAAGAAAGTTGTAATATTATTATAATAAGTTTAAATCCTATTAGTACTACATATGCTAGTTTTCTTAACTTATTCATGTCAAATCATCTATTGAACACATTCATTAAGCATATATTTCGGCCTATCATTGCTACCTATATTTACAACTATATCTAGGGTCTCAAGTCTTTTCAAGCGTTCTCTTATAATTCTCCTAGATGCGGTTCCACGTAAAACTCTAACTCTCCTAGTAATCTCAGAGATACTCAATGTTTCACAATTAGATAGAACCTCGATAATAGCCTCATTTATAGGGTCTATTACTGATAGCTTACTAATTGCTGTAACCGCTCTACGAGATGCCTCAAGTGCCTGAATAGCAGGCATTGAAAATGCTATAACTAGTTGAGAAGCTATTGTTAAAGTAGGCTGTCCCATACCTAGTGTTCTGAGTTTCTCTTCAATATCGTTTAATCTATTCATAAGCTCCTCCAACATCTTTTCAAGTCGCTTCACTCTCTCATATATATCCAAAAACACCACCTATTATGGTGGAGAAAAATTAGTTAAAAAGGAATTATAGTAAATTATTGCTTTACATCCCCCTCTTGTTCTTTTTCTTCCTCTTTTTTAACAACGAATTTCGGCTTCCTCATCATACCAGTGAATGAACTCAGCATCTTACCTACACTTGGGGCCGATTCAAGCTTCTTATTAAAGAACTCCTTTGTCATCTCTTTAGCGAGTTCTTCGGGAACTCCATTCTTTATCAATGTATTATAGAATGCGGCAACCTCTTTACCTAGTTTTTCACCATTTAGTGCATCGACAAGTACATTTATTAGATCTTTTAAGGGTTCTCTAATGTCTTTTAAGAAGTCAGATATTGCTGCAAAGACTTCACGTAGAGCTTCTACTTCTTCTCCTTCTTGGGGTTTCTTAGGTAGTTTTTCTTCACTCATTTATTTCACCATGTAGTATATTGTATTGTTCACACTATTGAGTGTTTTTAATCAAAAGTGAACATTATTGGTCTTAAGAAAATAGTGGTTATTTCTTCTTTATCCTCTTGAAGAACTTTGCCGTGAATATTTTCTCTGTATTGACAATTCTATATGCTATTACTAGCGCTATAGCTGCATATACTATATTTGATATCCCGGCAAACATTGCTAGTTCATTGTGTCCTAGTATCGATAGTTTCGTTATAAACCCTATATTAGCTAGAGGGATCAAGGACAGTACTGTTTTAACTGTATAGGATAATCCGCTTATATCTATGAACATTGGTACGAAGAACATGAAGATTAATGGCATTAATGCATAGTTTGAAATAAGCTGTGCTGTACGCACGTCTTCAGCAAATAAGCTTAGAACCATTGCCAATAATAATCCAAAGATTACTGCACCAATTAATCCTATACCGAGGTAATAAGCTGTTACAGGAGGAAGTATATCAAATACGTTTACACTAGTAGCTGTCTCTGAAGGTAAAGTGATCGATCCTATAAAGAACCATATAAGTATAAAACCATATATAGCTACATAAGCTATACCTATTATGACTGATACAAGTAATTTAACGCCAATAATTGTTAATCTATTAACTGGTAATGTTAATAATGTTTCAAACATCTTCTCTTCTTTTTCAACAGCCATACTAGTTACAGCAAACTGTATAATGAATATAAGCATTAAGAATGTAACCAGCGGCACTATAAAGCTAACCATAAATACTCCCATAAATACCTGTTCAGGTCTAGTGAATACTTTGTTCCCAATAATAGCTCTAACACTTCCATTAATAGGGTGTTCAACAAACTCCTTCGGCACTCCCTCCTTAGTTATAATAGATTTAGTAATGTTCTCGGCAAAACTATTAATTAGTTCTTCAGCAGAGTCTCCTAATCCAAATTCGCCGAGTGTCAGAGACTTTAATAGTACATAGTATTCTATAACTGCGGTTCTGTTTTCTGTTAATGCATAGCTGAAATTGCTAGGTATAACATAGAATATCTTAACACCCAGTCTCTCCATTAGATCAGAAATGTCTGTCTCACTAATATCTTTAATAAGTTTCACATTAATGCCTATAGACCCTAAATAGTCAATGAATCGTTGAGACCAAGGCCCTTGATCAAGATTTATTATAGCAACAGTTTTCGACTCTCTCACGACTTGTTTAACTTGCTCCTGCATAGCTGCGCCCATAACGCCATACATTATACCGATCATGATGAGTGGTACAACAAACATAGCTATAAGCATCTTAGGATCACGAACGATACTCTTAAGTTCCTTAATTAGTAAATTGAAGAAAGTACTCACCTAACTCCACCTCCTACAAGCTTAACAAATACTTCTTCAAGATTCTCAACACCGTGTTCCTCTATAAGCTGTCGAGGAGATCCCTCGGCAATAATTCTTCCTTTATGTATGATTGCTATACGATCGCACATATACTCTACTTCAAGCATATTATGGCTACTCAGTAGAATAGTAACTCCTTTCTCATACGCATACTTCCTTATAGCATCTCTAACCATGACTGCATTAACAACATCTAAACCACTCGTCGGCTCATCAAGTATTGCTAGGGTAGGCCTTATCATCAATGTTTTTGCAACTAAAAGCCTCCTCAACATACCTTTACTATACGTTTTAATCTTATCCCTTAAGCGATCTCCAAGACCACTTAATGCAACGCCTTCACGTATAATCCTTATCTTTTCATCTTCATTTCTAGCATAGAAGTTGGCAATAAATTCTAGAAATTCAAGACCAGTAAGATACTTATAAGCTCCAGCATCCTCCGGTAAATAACTAATAACTTTCCTAACCATACTTGCTTGCTTAACAACGTCGTATCCAGCTACATATGCCTGACCACTTGTCGGCTGTAAAATAGTCGCCAATATACGGAGAGTAGTAGTCTTACCCGCTCCATTAGGCCCTATTAAGCCGAAAATTTCTCCCTTTTTTACACAAAAACTAGCTCCATCTACTCCCTTAACTCCACCCGGATAGATCTTAACAAGATCACGTGTCTCAATAATACATTCACTCATAGCAACACCTAATAGAAGAGAATACATGCTAGTATTAAAATATTTTATGAATTACAAAATAATAGGAAAAGTTGAAGAATATAAAAATACATTGTTAACTAATTTTTATAATATTATTTGCTAATCCTAGAGAATTATTGTCTAAAATGCATCTTGATAGTCTTTATTTCGAACGGCCGTAGTTTAACCATGATCTCGTCTTTGTTGGCATTCAGTTCTTCAATATTATGCTCTAAAATATTTGAATCATAGGCTTTCAATATCTCTACCCATGTCCTTAAAGTAACGTTTATGTCTTTATTAATAGGATTGTATATTCTGACAATAATACAGTTATCTGTATTATGGCATTTCTTAATATTCTCTATAATAGCGTCGCCATAAACCTTGATAAAGGAAACTGAATAAGTTCTATCTGTATACTTGCCCTTCTTGATAACATATGGAGAGTTCATTAACTCATAAGCTATTTTATTTAACTCATATATTTTATCAGAATCCAGGGTAGTTATTGCATAATATGTATCTATGTGTCCATAGTCACTTAAGGGATTAGGATATAATGGTGATTTTAGGAGAGATAAACCAATTTCATTTTCTTTAACGGAAACACCGTTTCGTTCATGGCTAATAATAGAAAATAGGTATGCATCATTTCTTAATGCAACCCATTTATGCTTATATACTTCAAACTT
>CAZVWZ010000097.1:0-5386 GCA_964631195.1 uncultured Desulfurococcaceae archaeon | reverse complement strand
TCAATACTATAAGCTTATTATCAACATTCCGGATTTTAGGGGTTGTAAATGTTACTAGGACTGGTATAGCGTATTTAACTTTATTAATTAATGGATACTTCCTAGATACCCAGGACATGTACTTTAAGAAGTTCTTAACACGCTCGATATGTCTTCTTCCTACTTCAATTATACTTGATGGAGATATGCCGTGTTTCCAGTGTTTACAATCAATAACTATTGTTCTTCCTGTTCCTTCATCGATCCCAAGTACATCGATTTCCAATCTTTTAGGTCTTGTAAATAATACGTTGGTGTAAACATTATACCCATGACTAGCTAATATTTTAGCTGAAACTTTTTCAAAATCTCTCCAATTAATGTATCTTGATAACCGTTTGACTGGTAAGCCTAGCTTTAAACCATATAAGATCAATTCAAGGCTATTATCAACTATTATAATATTATTGTCAATCTTGACACCAGGTAATCTTTTAACTATTGATTTAAACGTGTCTTTTGATACATGGATATACTTTATTAGTTCTTCAATAGATTTTCCATCACACTTTAATATTGGCTCGATAAAGTTCTTTATATTAGTGCTCAAGTAAGATACCCGCCGTATACCATTATCTAGGTTATAAGATATCTACATAGGTAATATATCAGATTACTCATATTAAAACGGTCATTAAGGATATACTAAATAACCTTATACAACGATATTGTTTTTCTAACATAGGGGGTTCGGGCATGGTTGGAGTAGATGAAATGATCTTTTTAGGCGATATTAGGAGGAAATTGCTTGAGGAAGAAATCGAAGATTATAGTGTAAGAAGCGACATGAGTATATGTGAACTTATTGATGCTTTGGGGAAATCACATGGCTTTATGGCTGGCCATGTATATGAAGCTGCTAAAATATTATCTGAAATGTGGAGTGATGATAGTGTAAAAAGGATCTTAGCTTTTACAGCGAACCTTGTAGCAACAGGTTTACGTGGAGTTTTTGCTCAACTTATAAGAGAGGGCTTTGCCCATGCTATAATAACTACTTGTGGCACTATAGATCATGATATTGCACGAGGTACTGGTAATAAATATTATAAGGGAAGATTCATTACTGACGATTCTGTACTTCGAAGTGTAGATATTCACAGACTTGGCAATATATTCATACCTGTTGAAAGCTATGGACAAGCTGTCGAGAAGTTTACTAGAGATCTAATAAATGATCTTGTAAAGATTAAAGATACATGGATGCCTAGCGAGATCTTGAGAGAGGCTGGTAAAAGAATAAATGATCCATTCTCTATACTTAGAGCTGCCTATGAGAAGGACGTACCAGTTATAGTTCCTGGCATTACTGATGGTGCTTTTGGTACACAGCTTACACTAAATAGCCAGTTTACGGGGCTTAAGCTAGATCTTTTTGGTGATGAAAAGATACTTGCTGATCTAGTGTTTACTGCTGAGAAGCTCGGTGCATTGATCATTGGTGGCGGTATTAGTAAGCATCATACTATATGGTGGGCACAGTTTAAGGATGGTCTTGACTATGCAGTTTACATAACTACGGCTATAGAGTATGACGGTAGTCTTAGTGGTGCGCAGCCCAGAGAAGCTATATCATGGAATAAGCTTAAGCCTACTGCTAAACAGGTAGTTGTATATGGTGATGCAACTATTATCATACCATTAATCGTAGCTGGTGCAGAGTGTTTTATAGAAAATAAAATAACTACGTAATTTATTCTTTATTCTCTATACTTACCAGTTGATCATAATAGAGATCTCCTAGATTACATTACCATAAATTTATAATGCATATCATGTTAGGGCCCTAGATCACGTTGGAGCCGTCTAATATAGTGTTGATAGGTAGTTGCTGAGACCTATAGAGTCATGGAGTTGATATTTTGGATTATCTCTCTAAATCGATAGATCTACTAGAATGTAGATGTATTCAAAAGCTCTATTATACACTTAGATCGGTATATCATATCCTCTTTCCAGATACCCATAAACTTCTACACCATATTTCTTGGCAACTTCTCTAGCCTTATTTGTTATAAAGCCTGCTACTATAGCTAGTTTTGGTTTCACACCAGCCTTTTTCTCATACAATTTCCCAATTCTATAGAGTATAACTATGTCTCCAGGATCAACACGACTCTTGATCTCAACTATTATATGTACATTATCCCTTATAATAACGTCAGCATCAACCATTGAGGGATAACCAAATACTATACCCTCTTCATCGTATACACTCCACTTACTAGCAGATGCCCTAAAATATCTAGAGAGTACATTGCTCATAGCTTCACGGAGTGAAACTTCGGTTATAACACCATATCTGTGAGCAATAGTTATAACGAGTTTTTCTAGATTAGCCATTCTCTTAACAAGCTCATTATGGCTCTTCTTAAGCTCAATAAGTTCTTCCTCGATCTTCTGCTGTCTCTCCTCTAATTTTTGTTGTCTCTCCTCTAGAGCTAACATCCTCTCTTCTAACTTCTGTTGCCTCTCTTCTAGTTTAACGATCCTTTCCTCGATCCTCTGTTGCCTCTCCTCAATAGCTATTATTCTCTCCTCAATTCTAGAGATCCTCTCAAGTACTTCACTATAGCCTAGTAGACCCATTAAAGCATACCTAAAACTCCTATCTTCCTCAATAGCCTTTAGAATTCTCTCTTTCTCCTCAGTACTAAGTGAAGCCATGCACCACACCCTACTATAGATTACTAGTCCTACAATCCTTAATTAAAAATGTCCATGCAATAGAGTTATTTTATATAGCCTCATAGTTCTTTAGACTAAGTTATTCTTTCAAAGTTTGGAATCTCATTTTAATCCTTATAGCACTTTCCTCTTCTACTTCATCAAGTATTCTAAGATATATTCTATAGAGATCATTTAATGCCTTCTCTTTATCACCATAGATTATTATACCTTCATCAACTATCGTTTTCAATAAATGTATTGGAGCACTATCGATATATACAAGATCGATCTTCTCAGGATCAATATTAAGCTCATCGGCTAACTCAATAACTAGTCTCCCAAGCTCTAATGCACTCCTAAACCTACCCTTAACCGCTAGATCAATATCTCTACCACATCCACTCCTAGCAATTGACCCAAACAATACTATATAATCTATGTTCCTCCACTTACTAGCAACCGTCCTAATACCTTCAACAACATCTTCTAGACAAGGATCATCCTTTACATGAGATTTCAAAGCATCTATAATGGTAGGAAGTATCTCCTTAATTTCACTAAAAGCCTTCTCCTCAAGATCTCGATCGATAGATGCATACCCGTGTACTAGGATATTCCTAAAACCAGCTAATCCCTCTAGGAATATCCTATGTTCACTATTTAATCCGATCTTACTAGCTAAATAGCGTGCTAATTCTCTATATGTTGATGGTTTAACAGTCTTCTCCATAGAAGCCATCATAGCTGCCAAATCAAGTAATGCTTGGATCAGTAGTTCTGAAACCCTTTCCATAGCATATATTGACTCTTCACCACTAAGATATTTAGTATAGATGCTGACGTATAGTTCATAGTATTTCTCAACAATACTTAATTGCTTCCTTAACCTCATACTACATATCCTCTCTCAAATACACTCTTATTAATTTCAGATAATATGTTTTGTTTACTAGGGGGAGGTATATGATAATGGATTTTATCCCTATAGTTGATCGGGTTGCATTTATTGCCGCTACACTATATGATATATTCCATGTACCCTCATCGCCATATAGTGTTCTCCCCTATGCATACTATGTATCTGGTTTTGGAGAGATAATGTATACTGGTTACTACATTGAGAAACATGATCTCTGGGAAGAACTTATTCATAGAATACTTGGTCTAGAATATAGAGGCAGTAATGAACTGGATAAGGGCACTGAACTTATCAGGCGT
The DNA here is from genome assembly GCA_964631195.1 of uncultured Desulfurococcaceae archaeon. Classification (GTDB taxonomy): domain Archaea; phylum Thermoproteota; class Thermoprotei_A; order Sulfolobales; family Desulfurococcaceae; genus CAZHDB01. The sequence goes on along the minus strand of CAZVWZ010000097.1, from coordinate 1,459 downwards.
ATAGAGATCCCATTCTGGAAAGAGATTAGTGAATCACTTGTGGAAATTCATCCAAGAGTATCAAGGCTATATAGAGCTTTAAAACAAGATATTATCAATACCATTAGGAAAGTATTTGGTTTCCAGAAACTCTTCAAAAGGATCTATGTAATCTATGGATTTAGCCCACTACCTAAGAGTCTCTATGGGTCAATGCTTTATTGGAGTAACGATTACGTTATAGTAGCGATCTATGTTAATGATATGCATGAGCCGGAGAAGGTTATTGATATAATGATCCATGAGGTACTCCACGGCCTTATGAGGCTGAATAATATTGAGCTTAGAGATGATATTGAGGAGTTATTGATAGATATATCTTGTCCAGAGGGTTACTTATCAAAAATACTGGGGCTATCAATGGAGACTAAAGTGGATGAAATTGCTGAGAAATATGAGGACCTAGCTGAACTAGCCTCCATGGCTATAAGCTATTATGAGAACAAGATCTATGATGAGGACCTAGATATTATAAAATGGATCACTAGTTATATAAATGATCGTAGGCTACCGATAATATAGATCAGGCAATTACTTCACTTTCACCAATAGTTCTTAGTAGATGCTTTGAGTATATGGTTTTTAATGTCTCCTTAAGTGTTTCAGATAGAATCTCTGAAGCATCTAGGATCTCTATATCAACAGGTTCCATTACTACTGTAGTATAGTACTACATTTAGTGAAATTCTCCCCATAGTCTGGAGTCTCATTTGATAAAGTTATTACTAATACATCGACACTAGGATTATACTTGATCACGGGGTCCCCTCATATCCTGTCCTCCTAACCCTATATGTTATTATTAAGTGTTGTAGTATCCGTGGATTATTTTTGGTAGAGAATAGATTGATATTATTCTATGTGGTAATATAATAGCTAGACAAGATCTTTATGCATGTAAGGACTTCCAGATGGCCTATAGTAGCCTAGTTTACAGTAGTACTCACGTACACCTATCCCAGATAATACAAGGATCTTTTTACAATCATATTCCTCTCGAGCTATTCTCTCTGCTTCAGCCATTAGCTTACGACCCCATCCACGATGCTGCCATTCAAATAATGGGTTTGGCCTCTTACCTAGTGGTACCATTGGTCCGTAGACATGTAGTTCTCTTATGACTGCTGTCTTGCTATCAATTTCTGGACGATGTGCACATGGACTTGTTATTCTTAGCCTTAGGAACCCGATCAATATATTATTTACCGTATCCTCTACTGCTAGGAATTCCTCGATCCCATGGCTTGCTTCATATGTTAGCCTTGTTATCCTTGTATACCTTGGATCGGGTAGTCTACGGTACTTCCAAAGCTGGCGACCTACCTCTCTGAATCTTATTTCATTAATTGTGATTCCCTTCTCCATACATTTCTTCTCAACAAGTTCTCGGAGATTACCGTATTTAGGTCCAGCCTCTATA
>CAZVWZ010000096.1:0-5433 GCA_964631195.1 uncultured Desulfurococcaceae archaeon | reverse complement strand
CCCATTCATTTACTTGGACTAGATAGAAACTTATACCTGCAATTACTACTCCAAGAACAATAATTGTACTTAGTCTCTTCAAATCGAGGTCAATTGTTTCATGAGGCGCTATTGTTCTTGACAATATCTCAGCTAAACATATAGATGCTACTGCATCAAATAATAATACGTAGAAGCCCTTCATTCTAAGGTATAGACCAAAGTATTTGAATGTATGTGTATAGTAGCTATATAGTGTAAGCCATGATAATGCATAGGCTATTGGAACAAGAATATATGTCAAAATACCTATTTTACCCGTTACTTTTCTCTTCATAATCCAGTAAATAATACCAATCAATACATATATCCATAAGGCTATCAAATATACAGCATAGTAACTAGTCAGTACTAATGGTATTGCAATAAATGCTATAATAGCCCATTTCAACGGAAGTAATGAAGCCGCGAGAAATATTCCTAGACCGTCATAAAATCCAGGAATATGGAGAGCATCTCCCAATAGTCTAGCTGCAACATTATATAATATAGCTATTAATATGACTATGGATCTTTTCTTCCAATTATTCATAGTAATATACACCTTAGAAACAATTTATGATCTAGTTTAAAATAAGTTTTCTCAGAATTAAAAATATTAGTTAATATGAAAATACAGCTATTGGTATTTCTTTAATGTTTTCAGTACTATTCAACATATTGAGAACTATAGCTAGAGCTCTATCCTGCGTTCTTTTATCATTTAAGACTTGGTATAATAGAGCTAAAGCATGTTTACATAAATAGTGATTAGTATAACTATCACTACACGTGCATTTATATCCCTCATTACTTATCCTCACTACATGTACTCCACTACTACCTAGTACTATTCCTTCAATACCATCATTATCAATGAAGTATCGTGTAATGCCTCTCTTAAAATATATATCTAATGCTTCATAGACTCTTTTTGGTGTCGATAAACCATTTCTTAGAACATAATCTATTATTTCTCCAATGCACTTCAAATCCTTATGCACCAGTATATCAACAGAATATAAATAATGGAGTGAGATAACCGAAACTATTCTCTAAATAGGAAGACAAGCTTCTTTAAAAACTAATGATAAAGTTCATGATACAGTTTTGCAAGTCTATTGACGGCTTCCTCAATATCCTTTACTGATGGTCTGCTGAAATTAAGCCTTAGTGTATTAGGATGGTCTTTGTTTGGATGGAATGGACCAGCTGGTACAACTGCTACATGGTATTTATCAAGGAGTTTTTCAGCAAATTCTTGTCCATCAGCGTCTTCAGGTAAATATAGCATTAAGAACATTCCTGCACTAGGCCTAGTAAACAATGCTTTAGGTAGATGGGTCTCTAATGATTTTATCAGAATATCTCTTTTCTCTTTATAGGCTCTTAACACCTTTAAATGATATTTTTCAAATAATCCCCTCCTCAAATACTCTAGAGCTATATATTGTGAAATCGCTGGTGCACAGAAATCTATTGGCTGTTTCATTTCAATTACTTTCTTCGTAATAGTTTCAGAAGCTATGATCCAGCCTATTCTAAAACCTGTTCCCATAGCCTTGCTTAATGTTCCAACAGCTATTACACGTCCTTCATCATCCATGGATTTTATGGTTGGAGGAGGCTCTTCATAGAATATGTAATTATATGCAAGGTCTTCCAATATCAATATATCATATTGAGACGCTATCTCTAAAAGATGCTTTCTCCTATTAAGAGACATAGTTATTCCTGAGGGATTCTGGCCTGTAGGTATAGTATAGATTAGTTTAATCTTTTTACCTTGCGATAATAGTTTTTTAACAGTATCTTCTAGTTCATCAATCTTCATACCATTACTATCCATGAATACTCCAATGACTTGGATTCCATGCTGCTTTAATGCATATAACGTGTTTATATATGTTGGATTTTCCACAATAACTATGTCTCCTGGATCTAAGAGTATCCTTATCAATAAGTCTATGGCAATAGTACTGCCGCTTGAAACAACTATGTTTTGTGGATCTACTTTTATCTTATCATATTTCTCTGTTAATCTTGATATTTCCTTTCTTAATTCAAATATGCCGGCAGTAGGAGTATATAGTATAGAAGCTGGAATATTCTTCAATACATCGTATGCTATATCAGCTAGTTCTTCACGAGGTATAAGAGATGGATCGGGGTCTCCCGCTGCAAGCGATAATACTGATATACCTTTAGCCTTTAAAGTAGCTATTTTCGAGACTATAAGAGCTAAAGGCGATGCCTCGATCCAATTGGATCTAGCTGATAAGTACTTGGGTTCCACAGCTATAACCCTAAATATAATTTGTTAAAAGAAGGTAATGAACATGTCTCATGGAAATATATTAATGGATTTAGAATTTTCTAAAAGATTGTTTCTGGAGCTATGATATGTTTAAAATAATTTTCTTATCCGTAAATGTTGTTCTAGATAGTTTTTTCCAAATAAGCCTTATAACTATAGGATGTTCTCCTTTAGGTAGTTTAATTTCTGGCTCAACAATAGTTTCTTCTCCGGGCTCTAGGTTAGGCAGATCTTCTCTATAGATTGTTGTTCCAAGATGGATAATTGTTAACATGGATTTATCAGGAACTGATTCTCCTTCATTGCTTATTACTAGTCTTATTTTATCACTACTCTCTAGTTTTTCGGGTATAATGATCTCTTTAATAGATAGTTTAGGTTCACGGTAAATACTTTGTTGTAGGTAAAGACTTGATATAAGCAATTCCTTGGGATAATAAGTTGCACCAGTATCTACATGATCTATTTCAATGGTATTGATTTCGTTAACATCGGAAATCTCTAGTATGGCTTCCTCTCCTCCTACAATACTTGAGATAGATGTCTCGAATTTACCATTAAACCTAATATTGATCTCGGCTTGCGTACTTGGTGAGAATAGAGCAACTCTTAATTGTCCTATTGTATTTAGGCCTGTGGGATGCTTAAGTATTGATCTATATACTTCTCCTGGTTCAAGAGCTAATGCTCCGCTTAACAGGCTAATATGTGATTTAGCATCTTCTGACGGTATATATAGTAATAGGCCTACATGCTCAATAGTAAGATACTCGCTTCCCTCATATTTTACGACTATACTGCATCTATGTCTTCTCCTTTTCTTAGCTTGCATAATAGGGGTTATATCATAAACTAGTTTTGAAAATAGATAATTCTTTGTTTCAGCAATAGAGTTAGGCTTAAACTCTCTAGTTACCGGAACACCGTTAACCTTAAGCCTCCAAGTAAATCTTTCTCTCTGCGATCTAATAGCAAGTTCTAATAGAGCCTTTGATATTTCTATTTCACCTGGTAATACTAAGTCTATTGGTATAAATGCCTTTGATACTTCAAGTCCTCCAAGCCTTATAGAGGGGAGGATAGACTTATATATAACTTCTCCAACAAATTTTTCAAACACATATTGCTTTAGATCACCACTGACCATTATAGACACCAACACCACAGATACTTAGACAAGTAGACAAAATACTCTATATAGGATATTAAATGAGTATATCTACATAAGATTTTCTACATAGCTATTTATCTAACGATCAGGACATTACAATTTGCATGATGAGCTATAGCTTCTGCTACACTGCCAAGTAATAGTCTTTTAAGACCGCTAATACCTTTAGCTCCAATAATTATTAGATCTGCTCCCCATTCTTCAGCCTCTTCAATAATATCATTAGCTGGATGGCCTATCCTAAACTTTGATTCAACTATAATACCATATTTCTCTTTTGCATACTCTGTAGCTTTAGATAATAATTTTTTAGCCTCAGAGACTAGCTTCTCTTTAAGGGACAATGTAATTCCACTTACAATGACCCATGCGTGAGAAGCATCAATTACGTATAAAATCCTAACTTTAGAGCCATAATCCTTTGAAAATCTACAGGCTATTTCTAAAGCTTTATCTGCATAACTACTTCCATCATATGGTACGAGTATTTTATTAAATAGATTCGACATAATCGATCAACCATTCATTCTCTAGAATATATAACTGAATGAATAGGAAATAAACTAATCTATGCAGAATCTGCAAGTTAACAATAATTACTTAAAATTATATATTCCCGCTAGCACGCTATTTAATTCGCGAAGACTGTCAAGCGCTTTCTCCGTTTCATCAATATATTGTTCTATATTCATATCTTTGGAGTCACGTAATTTATTAAGAACAGTTATAATTTCAGCTATACGCTTATGAAATAAAACATGTCTAGGGGGATCATTCTTCTCAAGATATTTGTCTATTTTATGGAGTTTCTTAATAATTCCCTTGAGATCTCTTAGTGCAGAATCTATGAACATATAAGCCATTTGCCTAGAGGAGAAAGGCACACCATACATAGCTGATACAAATAGTACGCTATCGATCTTTGTCTGCTTAATACGGTTAAAAATATTACGTGCTGTCCTAAATTTTACATGAGCAATATATAGTTTTTCAATACACTTATCAATATCAGCAACTATATTCTTCTTCAAAATATTCTCCCTATGCAGAAATCTATCTACACCATATATTAATTTATAAGGTAATAATCAAATATGGAGGATTTTAGAAAATCTAGGTAACTGTAGTGATCAGGCATGAGTATACTAGAGAAAATTGGTTTAGAACTGATCTGGTTCGATAGCATGGGGGCAAAGAGCTCTTCATTAGCTATTAAGACAAGTAAAGGATATGTTGTAGTAGATCCAGGCGCTGCTGCTATGCAACCAAGTTATCCTTTATCATCTAGTAAGAAGAGAGAACTACGTAGGATAGCCATTAAAAAGATCGCTGAATACGTTAGATTATCTGGTCTTATAATAATTACCCATTACCACTATGATCATCATTTCTTGCCAATCGATACAGATGTGAATGATCCACATATATTTAATGGTAAAAAATTATGTATCAAAAACCCAAATAAGTACATTAATGAAAGCCAGTGGAATAGATCAAGGAAATTCATAAATGAAATACTTAAACAACATAATCTAAGTATAGAATCCTTTGAATCAGATCCTTTGGAAACAGAGTTTCCCGATCCAGTTCAAGATCTTGAGAAGGCAATGTCTAGGGATTATGGAGATTATATGAGAAGGCGGGAGGAAATTCTTTTCAAGGGAAGGAAATGGTTCAATAAACTAGTGGATCTATGGAGTAATGGAAGATGGGTAAATGAGATTAGATTAAATGATAATACTGAGATTACCTGGTGTGATGGAAGATGTATTGATTATGGTGATACAGAGTTACATGTACTGAATCCATGGTTTCACGGTATAGAGTATGATAGAACAGGATGGGTAACACCTATAATTATTAAAAAGAAGAATTTTACGATATTCTATTCAAGTGATTTAATGGGCCCGATCATAGAGGATTATGC
>CAZVWZ010000095.1:0-5442 GCA_964631195.1 uncultured Desulfurococcaceae archaeon | reverse complement strand
CACTATACCCACCCACTATATTTATAAAGACTTCCTCGGCATCAGCACTCCTAAGGCTTACCATGTTTAGGGAATAGCCATTCATACGAGCATATCTTACTAGTCCCTCAAGTGCTTTGAGAGGATCACTTACTACAAGCCTAACTGTAGAACCAGAATACCGTACATCAACAATACCCTTGATCCTCTTAAGCTCATTAACTGGCGGATTAGATGGATAAAACTCGATCTCCAATACCTCCTCAGCAGATATAAGTCTCTTAAGCCTAGCCGGAGTATCAAGTGCAACGATCCTTCCATGATTTATGATCGCTACTCTACCGCATAGCCGAAAAGCTTCATAGATATTGTGTGTGGTAAGGAAAATCGTTATACCCCTACTATTAAGTTCTCTAGCGATCCTCCAAATAACACGTTTACCCATAACATCTAAGCCTATAGTTGGCTCATCAAGAAACAATACCATGGGATTATGCATTAATGCAGCAGCTATTGTAAGCCTTCTCTTCAACCCCTTAGACAAATTTTTAAACAATACATTCCTCCTACTCCATAAACCAAATAGTTTAAGGAGTTCTTCAGCTCTACGGATTCTCTCACTCTTAGCCAAACCATACATTTCACCCATAAAAATAAGGTTATCCCAGCAACTCAACTCATGGTATAAGTTCGATATATCAGGTACAACACCAATCAATCCTTTCACTATCATATGTTCTTTCACAACATCATGTCCATAGATATAAGCCCTTCCCTCGGTAATTCTTGTTAATCCACAAAGCATTCTAACAGTTGTTGTTTTACCAGCTCCATTAGGGCCTAGAAAACCAAAGATCTCGCCATCGCGTACACAGAAATTTATATGGTCTACAGCTATTAATGAACCATATTTCTTAGTGAGGTCTCTAACTTCAACAGCACATTGATTCATTATCCTCAGTCCCTAGTAAATACAGATAATAGGCTTTCATATAAATACCTTTAAGAATATAGAACACATTATCCAACCATTATTCAGGGATGCATAATTCTGGTTGAAACCATGTTCATCAAATTTAGAAATGAAGAGAAACTATGAAGAGAATTTGTTTAATCAATTTTTATACATTAAGAAATCTCCGTAAATTTAAAAACTGATAAATTGTTTCAATCCATAGTGGAGCTATTATTAGTAGTGCTAACAATATTACGTCTATCGGGGGACGAGTCAATAATATGTATATAGTTGCTAGTACTGTTGAATATATTGAGTATACGATTATCCTTGGAAAAATAAATGTTGATAAAATAATATAGTTAACAAGTTCAAATGGAAGATCTTTATTAATAACGTAGTTGCCGTTTTCAAGCCTTCTCGCAAGACCATATTTGATAAGCTTATTAAGGATTCTCTGGGTCTTGCCGGGACTTGTCAATCCAAGGACTCTTTGGGCTTCACGTACACCAAAGGGTCTATTCAAGCTACGTAGTTTAAGATAATATTCCAGTAAGTCACGTCTCATCAAAATGCATCACCCCGATCATTATCTATGGCGGTTTATTATAAGCCATGATATAAACGCTACTGATATAGCCATAACAAATGCTATAGCTAAAGCCTCTATATTTGATAGTGAACCTGTATATGGTGATGTGGATGCTTCATGCTGTGTAGAGGGCTCATGATAGGTTGTATCAATGTACATAGGTGGCGATGTAGTTGATATAGGTGTAGCAGTTAGAACGATGCATGGATGTATAGGTAAAACTGTATAATAGCCTACATTAGATTCATTAATTACGATTCCGTCTCTACAGCTAAATTCTAACTTATTAATACTTATATAATCAGCTAATCTATAGACATCTACTCCATCATAGACAATAGTGTTATTTAAACCAGTTGAGCCAGGCTCTATGTGTTGGACTATAAACTCTAATTCATTCATGGATATGCCTTTCAATGCATTAATTTTTATAAGAAACTCTAATTCACCTTTAAGAATATGTTTTAAATCATTCTCTAGTTCTTCAGGACTAGGATTATACGATGAACTTGGACTACATCGTTGCCATTCCAGTTCTACATATTGATTAAATAGTGAATATATCAGATTTTCCACAGCATTTCTAGCTTCATCGTTTAGATCATTAGCTTCTATGATCAATCCTGTATGTTTTTCATCTGTAGCATTAGCTGTTGCCATTGATACATAGATCGTTATATTTCCTATTTCCTTTCTTAATTCATAGAAGTCTTGTACACCAATAACTATTGACTTTAATACATTTGTTTCATTGGGTGACGGAGTAATTGTCATGTATAAGTTGCTATGATATTCATTAGTAAGTTTCCAGTCAAGACTAGATATAGAATTTATAAGAACTTCTTTAGTGATGTAAGTCTCTGTCGAAAATGATGTACACCACCATTCTTTTCCCATATTATATTTAAATAGGGGCTTTACTGTAAACACTGGATAAATAGTATTATTTATTTTAATGAAACCGATTACAAATGCATAGTGGTTATTACATGCACTTCTATAGGCTATGGCTTCTCCACTATAGTCGTTAAAGGTATAGTTTATTAAAGAAGCATATTCCCATATTTCGAGAAGCCTAGATAAATTGAATGTAACACCGGGTTTAGCAATAATTAATTCAACTCCATAATCATTATCTTTTACAAAACATCCACTCACATAATCCATTCCAAACATTATTCCTAAGATAATCATTATCAACAATATAGATACAATACTACGGTGACTCATCATAGCCGTCATCACCATAGTTAATATACTAAATATATTTTATAGCTCATATCTTTTGAAGAATATTGTCCTAGACAAAGGTCAAGATATATACTATATTATAATCAAATAAGATATACATACTTCATTGTTTATAGGAAGAGATTTACTGGAAATATTAAGAGAGAATTACTTAGAACTTCATATAAGAGATCTTATTTCTGTAGCATAGTATTTAAGCCCTATTATAGGTATGGGTAGCATATAGGGTCTATACATACTCTCATAAAATATTTCATACACGGCTTTTTCAATATACCATGGTGTTAATAGTTTAATGAATTTGGCTAGATTGCCTCTATTTAGACCGAGTACTTCTTGGAGACTGTTTGTTAATTCACCTAAATAGCTATAGATTATGGCCTTTCCATGAATTGCTCTCCATCTTATGAATGGATCTCCTTTTTCAAGGAACTGTTTTCCAACAAGATCATAGTTTTTACCTGTATGGAAAGCATATGCTGTAAAGGTAAGGTATTGATAGCTTCTAAGAAGAGTAGCTAGATCACGTAGACAAGGCTCTTTTAATAATCTTTCATCTTCACTTCTAGCTGGTTCTCCCTCAAAATCTGTAAATACAAATCCCCTCCTAGGATCATAGATAAACTGGCTAAGATGTAAATCTTGATGCGTCCTCATCTTCTTCAAACCAATATATTCCTGTATTGATTCAATATAATCTTCAAATACTTTATCAACTAATTCTTCAAATAGAGTTCTCCAATAATCTATCCATTCATACTTTTTAACAAGTTTATCCATGTTTTTAAGAATACTTTTAATAAGGCTATCAACTCTGCTTATCCAATTTTTAATATCACTCTCAAATATTGGCTCCGGTTTAAATAGTTCATGTTTTGATGTAGAGAGGATCTTGTGGAAAAGAGCTATTTCTACACCAAGTAGCGATGCAAGACCAATCCTATATCTGGGGGTGCCATTAACGTATTCAATGAATGCGTCGTAGAATGGTTTTCCTCCATCTCCTTCACCGCTAATGTATTCCATGACTATGGTTATAGTATCTGTATCCCATGAATAAGTCGCTACTATTGATGGTATGTATTTAAATTGATTACTGGCCAATAGATCAATTATTAATGGCTCTATATTTATTCTTGGCAGTTTCCTATAACTTTTAATAACTAATTTATAGCCTCCAAGTACTTCATGGACTGTTAATACATTACTAGTTTCTAAAGTTAATGGTTTAACGTTTATGGATCCTCTACTCAACGGTATATCGGTTATATAGTACTTTGCCTTAATAGTTTCCGACTTTGATAGATTAACGAGGTAGTCTTTAGTAAATTCTGCTTCAACAATATACTTATTATTAAAGACGATATAGCGTTCGTTAGGTATGTTTAGAGGTTTATAGCCAGTAATTGCTATCGGAAGATAGAACCTATCATTTCCATGTCTAATCTTTAAGAAGTATGTATTGTTTATAAAATAGTAATCAATTAGTTTTAATCCTTCACCAGGGCTCCATGGATACCATCGCAGCCTCGGCAGCCATTCAATTATGGCTTCAAAGATCTTATCTATATCCATCTACATCCCTAAAACTGATCTAATACTATTGAGTATCTTTAGTCTTTCCTCTAATACATCCAAGAACTCATTAATACTAATATCTCTATTATTTTCTAGAAAATCAGCTAAATCCAGATCTTCAAGTACATCTCTTATCCATTTAGCTAGATAGCCTCTTCTAATATGTTCAAGTAATATATTTTCTGGAACAAGCCTGTATTTTACAATAGCGTAGAGTTGATAAATATTTGTAATCTTTACTGGTACAGGGTTGCCTGTAGAGGGATCTGTTAATACGTATCCCAGGTTTTCCTCAACTTTCTTCTCTAATAAGTTCTTAAGACTATTCTTTAATGCAGTGCCCTCATCTGTTAAAGCATAGAGGCCAGGCCTTATTTCCCTTATATAGCCTTTCTTTAATAGTTCCCTAATGTATCTTTTAGCAGTTGATGGTATTACATTGAGTCTTTTACTTATCGACTGTATATCAAATTCTGCATCACCCTCTACAGCAAATAATACTCTGTAGAATGCTGGCTTAAACAAGGCTATCTCCTCCTATACTACCGTAATATAATTGCCTTGATAAATAAGGTTTATCAACTTACAATATATATTTGTAAATAGTATGTTTATACGCATATATTCATAGACTATGTAGGTGGTGCAAGCAGCATTTTTTCAGTATTCAATATCTTTGTAGAGAAGACTAGAAGGACTATACTCAGTATAACTAAAACTAGTAGATGCATCAAAGCCTGAAACGTATACCCAACAACATAGTATTGTATCGACAATATACTATGAGTATATGGTATAATGTAAAGAATAGACTTAATTGTTGTAGGTAGCCTCGAATAATCAACAATAAATCCTGTAAAGAATACTATTGTACCAATAATAGCAATACCGCTAGCTATGTTTGACGCGCTTCTAATACCCCTTGTTCTTGTAATGAAGGGCAATGCAATAGATATTGTAACTAGTATTGTGAAGAAGGCTACGACGCTGTGAAGCAACAATAATATAGGGTCTATAGGTAATGAAATATTTCCTCCAAGAGCCATTGTAGTCAATACTATATAGGCTACAAATCCAAGAGCATCAG
>CAZVWZ010000094.1:0-5564 GCA_964631195.1 uncultured Desulfurococcaceae archaeon | reverse complement strand
CATGCCAATGTATAAATCCCATTGATAGGAACATCATTGAAGCTATATAGAGATAGTATCTTTTATTAAAACCTCTAAACCTCAATGCATTTTTAGGAATAATTTCTACAGAATGTATTCTAGGATAAATAGACATAGCTACTATAACTAATAATATAGCTATAGAAGCAGGTATGAATAAATATTTAAAGGCAATTCTAAAATCACCTCCATTAATATATAGGCTCCATGCAACAAATCCGGGACCAAGGATCGCTCCGATCTGATCCATTAATTCATGTAGTCCAAAACCCATACCTCTACCAATACCTTCAGTAACCTCTGCCAAAATAACGTCTCTAACAGGTGATCTAAGGCCCTTACCCATTCTCTCAATTAATACAAGAATGAATGCCAATTCCCATTTTCCAACAAATGCCAGTAATGGAACAGCAAATAAATTTATGGAATAACCTAATAGTACAAGGCACCAATATACACGGCTTGACCTAGTATATCCAGCTATAAAACCACTAATTCCTCTCATAAAATAATTCAATAGATCTCCTATGCTAATCACACCAGCAATAAATATAGAAGCTTCAAGATATTCTAAATAGGCTCCAAGAACCGATCTAGCGCCTTCATAGGTTATATCAGCAAATAAAGAGATGAATCCAAGTAATAGGAAAACAATGATCATCCTTTTTGCTAACAATACATTATCCCTACAATGGATTAATAACGCTTGTGTTAAAAAGAGTTTAGTATAACAGTAAATGCAGATCCACTACATTATATTATACTTTTTATTTTTACTGGCATAATAATTCTTTATCCTCATATATAGAAACATTTAATGTTCCATGAAAATAGTTCTTATTTTGAATGTAATTATTGAGTATTTAAACAATATTATTGACTAACTTATATACACTGACTATATAATACACCATGTATTAATTCGTGAGGGGAGGAGTAAAGTAGTGAATAAATCACCATTGATTGTTGAGAATATAGTAAAGAAATATGGCGATAAAGCAGTATTGAGAGGTATAAGCTTTAAAGTTAAAAGAGGAATGATTTATAGCCTCTTAGGTCCTAATGGAGCTGGGAAGACAACGCTGCTTAGCATCATAGCTGGCATAATCAATCCAACTGATGGAAAAGTACTTGTGAACGGTAGTGATCCTAGGAATCCAAAGATAAGAAGGCATATAGGTTATTGTCCACAGGAACCAGCTGTTTATGAAGAACTAAATGCTTATGAGAATATGATGTTTTATGCAAGACTCTATGGACTTGATGAGAATAATGCTAGGGAAAGAATAAATGAACTATTGGAGAAAGTTGGATTATATGAGCATAGGTATAAAAAAGTTTCAAAGTATTCTGGTGGAATGAAGAAAAGATTAAGTTTGTCTATAACGCTTCTTATAGACCCAATGCTTTTTATTCTTGACGAGCCTACAACCGGAATGGATCCTAGTATGAGAAGGATTGTCTGGGATATTATTAAGGAATTAAGAAACGAGGGAAAGGCCATTGTGCTAGCTACACATTATATGGATGAAGCTGATATATTATCAGATAGAGTAGCTATAATAAATGAAGGAGAGATCATAGTTGAAGGTTCTCCCGAAGAACTTAAGTTAAAATACGGCCCAGAATCTGTAATTGTACTTGAATTCTACAAAACGCCTTCTGAAAAGATCGTTGATACATTAAAATCTTTCTCTGAAATAGTATATAGAGAAAACAATATCGTTAAAATATATGCTCAGAGTCCTGATGAAATTGTGCCGAATATAGTTACTACTCTCTATAAATATGGTATTAGTTTATCGTCTCTACGTGTTGTTAGACCTACACTCGAAGATGTCTTTCTCAAATTAACGGGTAGGAGATTAGAGGAATGAAATGGAAAAGAATTAAAGCATTTATAATAAGAGACCTAAAGATCACATTTAGGGACAAGGCCATTATATTCTGGATAATTGTATGGCCAATAATCTGGATCTTTTTACTTGCCTATGTATTTATACCTCCAAGTATAGGAGAGCCTATGACGCTGGATTTAGGAGTCATAAACTATGATACGTCAGCGACAGCCTTTAATGGATCAACTTTCATCGATATACTTAATGAAACTAAGTACAAAGATGTTAAAATGTTTAATGTAAAAATATATAGTAATGAATCTATATTGAAATACGATCTAAATAGAGGAAAACTCGACCTAGGTATTATTATACCCAATAAATTTGGCGAGAATATAACATTTGGTCAGGCTACAATCTTTGTATATGTTGAAGCTTCAAACCTGTATACTGGTCAAATTAACTATGCTATAATAAACAGTTTTCTACAATATTTTAATGAAAGAACAGCGTTAATAAAGATAAACTATACAATCCAAAACATTCCTGAAAACATAACAATACCATACAATACATCAATACCTGGCTACAGACTTGATGTTTCCTTAAGAGACTTCTTAGAGAAATACCTTATTGGTATAGCAAAACCTGTAAATATATCTATTGAGGAAATTAAACCAGAGGCACTTACTAATCGATCTACTATTCTGGGATGGTATACATTTGGAGCAATTGGTATGATGTATCTCTATTCAGGATTTTCTATTGGCGCATTAATAATTGTTGAGGAACGGGAAAAGAAGACTTTAAAGAGAATATTGTCTACTCCGATTACAGCCTTCGATCTTTTAATAGGTAGAACTTTATCTGGTATATTAACTCTTATGATATCAACAGTAATTGCTATATTTGTAGCAATATTCGGAACCGGAGCACAGATATTATGGAATCCATTGAATCCTATTCATTGGCTAGTGCCTTTGCTCATTATAGCTACAGCCATTATGACAATTAGTATTGGAATAATGTTATCTCTAGTATCAAAATCAGGCAAAGGAGCAGCTAACCTATCTACAGCTCTTGGCCTTTTATTTGCATTTACGGCTGGCATATGGTTTCCTAAGGAAATGATGCCTGGCATACTACGGTTTCTCGGCAACTACTTCCCAATAACATGGTGTATAGATGCAATTAGAAAAATAATAGTTTATCAAGCAACAATATAAGATATATGGATTGATCTAATTAAGATAATGATTTCAACAATAATATTATATCTTTTAGGAGTAATGATTTATAAGAAAATAATTAGAAGATACATAGAAGAATAAAGTTATATGCTAGGATATAATTATTTAAAACCATCTTATTTTAAATAACTTAATAAATTATTGGAAATGCTATTAATCCTAGACTCTTCATAATTATCAATATCAATAGAACTAATACTGAGCATGTAAAAGAAGTGATGGATAAATATACAAGACTTCATTATATAGTACTATTACTAAGATCTTATATAAATCTGAGATCTTTAAGAAGAAATGTCATGAAATGAATTTATAATATATTTTCATACAAATATTGGTTCCATAAGATCCACGTATTTCTATGTATATAGGCCAGCATGGCATGCCTTTAGGATACTCTACTTCAATAATTTCCTCATTAACTACATGCGATTTATATGCTAAATAACCATAGAGGTCTCCCCTTCCATATCGTTCAATGTACTGTTCATAATCTAGAATAACTATTGTAACTGGCTTATCTGCAGAGATAATTAATCTTATTAGTAGAAATCTTTCATTTAATTTATTTTTACATGGATAAAATTCATATAATAAGTAACCACTTGTGTCAATCACATCTCTTTTAAACATGATCACTTTAACTGTGTATTCATGTACAAGCAATATTGATAAAGATCCTATTAAGATTATCCCCATAATAATTGTTATTATAAAGTATTTCTTCATAAACATATCATCTCCGAACAATACCTGTTATTTATATTTTATTTATATTACTTGCTTTTACACATAAAAATAGTTGATTTACTAAAACTCTAAGTTGTAAAGCTCTCTAATAATTCTTATATTTTCTTCTTGATTAAGTATCTTTATGTAATGATAAGCATTATATGGTATATATGGAGTATTTGGACTTTTTCTAATAGATAGTTAATATGTAGTTTTCTTAGATATAATAACGCTAAATCAAAATTCCTTCTATAAGCTTCTATGATTATTCTTCTCTAAATATTCTTTAGCCGTGGAATATATTCCTTAATGGCTTCTAATTCATGCATCATTTCTTTAACTTCTTTTCATCTATATTTTCAATACCTTCAAACTTCCTAAATATCCCATGCAACCCAAATAACTTGGCATAATTATATAGGTCTTTAGGCTGTAGACTCGGTATGAGATCTTTCTTCATGGCTTCAATAACTATGAATAGTTCAACGTATTTAATTAAACCAATACTACGAGCTAATTCACCATACACTTTTTATCTCCAACTAGCGCAATTCCAAGATTAGTATATAATTGTTGAATAGCTTCTGCAAGATCCTTGTTTGCCCATTTCCATTTCTTCACCATTTTCTTCCGTTTTATTAGCTGACTATAGGGATCATATAATATTCTTCCTTCACGAAGTATTTTCAGGTATAGTGTATGTGTAGCCCAAAGCATATGATCGTCTCTTTCATATAATTGATCTAATAAATAATCACAATAAGTTTTGGAATAAATTCTAATTCATTATGGAAATTGTCTAATTTAATTAATCTAGTACTTAGTGATTTATTAATCTTTATAATTGCAATATCAACATCGCTGTATTTATCATAATCACTCCTTGCATAGGAGCCAAAGAGTATTATGCCGAATAAACTACTACCTACGTATTCAATTGCTTCATCAATTATATAGTTAATATCTATATTCAATTAATGATCCTCAGTAATCGTAATCAGGACATTCTTTCATTGCTTTAGCATCTCTACTTGCATCCTTAACTATAGTCCAATATATTCTTGGAATATTTGATTTATAGTAATTAAGCAGTTTACTTAACCAAATAGCTGATGGTTTTAGTTCTTCAAGTTTGACTGGATTAAGGGAGTTCTTGAGTGGTTCAACATCCTTATAGTATATTTTATTTATAAAGGATTTTCGGTTCAGTATATTTTATTGCAAATAGGTCTTTTGTTATAATATAATAAAGTTTGGTTCTTTCTCCAGCTTTGTGTTTATCTATTCTCTTGCCTATAAACCCATATTTTCCACGATCTAGTTTTCTTAGTTTCGTTAAAACGATTGTATCTTTTTAAAAGGCCTTCCTTATTGGTATTAATAGCTATGTCTCCATTGTATAGCATGTGGAACAAGACTGTAGCAATAAGGTTTTTATATAACTCACTGTGCTTAACCTTTACACCTAAATACATTGATTTAAAGCCGCCTACCAAAGCTCTTGAAGAGAAATACTCTAGAAAATATATACTATCACAGATGAAGGTATGGTTAAGGGATCCTGATCAGGGGCTTATACAAGATTTAACACAACACACTACCTTAATTCAGTACAATACTATAACTAAATAGTATATATTTATATACAGACCTCACTATTTAACATCTAATGTATAGACAATATAATTATGCGGGCCCGCGGGGATTTGAACCCCGGACTACC